>PWGF01000458.1 GCA_003554375.1 Spirochaetaceae bacterium | reverse complement strand
GAAAAGCACGCTGCTCGGGATGATCGCGCGAAACACCCAAGCCGACGTAAACGTGATCGCCCTCATCGGTGAGCGTGGCCGAGAAGTTCGAGAGTTTCTAGAGAACGATCTGGGACCGGAAGGCCGAAAGCGGAGTGTCGTGGTTGTGTCAACGTCCAACTCGCCGCCGTTGGCACGGCTTCGCGCGGCCAACGTGGCTACGGCGATTGCGGAATACTTCCGGGACGAGGGAGCCGACGTTATGCTCCTCTTTGATTCGGTCACACGGTTCGCTCGGGCCCAGCGGGAGCTTGGACTTGCAGTAGGGGAGCCTCCCGCCACGCGCGGATTTACCCCGTCCGTGTTTTCAACGCTTCCCAAGCTGCTAGAGCGGTGTGGCACCAGCGATCGCGGAACCATCACCGGTTTCTACACCATTCTCGTGGAAGGCGATGACATGGACGAACCGGTGGCGGACACCGTGCGGGCTATCCTCGATGGACACGTCGTGCTGGCTCGGCGTCTCGCCCAGCGGTACCACTATCCGGCAGTCGACGTGCTGGCCTCGATCAGCCGTCTCGCTACTCAGATCGCCTATCCTGAGATCCGTGAGGCCGCGGGTACGGTGCGGAGGCTTCTGTCGGTCTACTCGGAGAATGAGGATATTATCTCCGTGGGTGCCTATGCGCGCGGATCGAGCCCGGAGATCGACGAGGCAATCGATGCCCACGATACGATTCGCGACTTCTTGCAGCAGGGGATGTACGAGAAGTCGTCGCTGCGGGAGACTTTGCTGGGGCTATGCCGTATTGCCGGCGTAACTCCTCCGGCGCACCTGACCGAAGAGCCCGCGGAGTCGGGATCGCAGGAGTCTGAGCATCCCGAAGAGTCGGCTGTGGAAGAACCGCCTGTGGAAGAACACCATGCGGAAGAGAACTCGCACAAGCAGGAGCTACCGCAGGAAGAGGAGGCATCCGGGGGAGCCACAGATTTGGAAGGCTCTGGTGAACGGCCGCACTCGTACGGATTGAGGGGGTAGGAAATGCGGCGCTTTCGATTTGACCTGGAAGGTATCCGCACGCTCCGGGAGCATCGAGAGCGCGAGCAACGATTTCGTCTGGCCGGCATAACGGCGGAGTGTAACCGCTTGGAGCAAGAGGCGGAGCGCCTCGAACAGGAGCGGCGGAGCGTGGGAGCCACGCGAATGGAAACCATCGGGGATCTGCGCGCTCGGGAAACGTACCTGGGGCGTCTCTCGGAGCGGATCGCGGACTTGCGCCGGCGTCGCCGTGAGTTGGAGCCGAAGCGACGAGAGGCGCAGGAAGCGTTTCTAGAAGCGCGCAAAGAGCGCTCCGCTCTCGAATCGGTCCGGGAGACTCGTGAGCGCGCTCACTACAAGGAGGAGCGGCGCCGGGAAGGGCACGAGCTCGACGACATCGCGGTGACGCGTGCCGGACGTCGTCGGACGGGAGGGGAATACATTGGCGACGTATAGGGGCTGGTCTACCGTTCCACGGATTGCTCTTCTGCTCCTGTTGGTGGTCTTCCTGACTGTCGGCGGAGCGCTGTGGTTCGATCAGCTCGGACTGATGTCTGCTCGTGAGTTCTTCTCTCCCGTGGTGGATCCGGTGCTTCGGGTCTTTGGGGTACGGCCTCCGGAAGAGGTGTTCCCCGATGATCCTCAGCTTCTGGAGGATATCCGCGCTGCTCGTCGGGGTGAGGCGCTCGAGCTCCGCGAAGAGGAGCTGGCGCAGCGAGCTCGCGAGCTGGAGGAGCAGGAAGAGGAGTTCGATCGCCGTCTTCAAGAGCTGGAGGAGCGTGAAGCACTTCTGGAGGAACGGGAAGAGTCCTTTGAACGACAGGTTCGGGAGCGTGAAGACCGCGAGGCTAATATTCGCCGTATCTCGAATACGCTCTCGGCTATGCCTCCCGGCGATGCGGCGGCTATTCTTGCCGACTACGACAACCAACTGCTCATCGAAGTCTTAATGATAACGGACGAAATTGCCGAAGAAGAAGACGAGTTATCATTGAGTTCGGTGTGGTTGAATCATCTGCCGCCGGATCGAGTGGCTGAGATCCAGAGACAGATGACACAGCATCCGGACCGATAGGTTACGACCGATAGGTTACCGGGGGTTGTCGTGGTCAATACCATCCATTGGGCTCCGAAGAGTGTCGGACCGGCTCCGAGTCATGGGGACGCTGTCGAATCGATAGCTCCGCTTTCCGACGAGGCGACGGCCTTCTCCCAACAGCTCTCTTCGGCTCTGGCTTCCCGGGCTTCGCTGGTCGCCGGCGCGGGCTCATCCTCCGGCCCCGCCGCCGGCGGGGCGGCCGGACGAGGGTTCCCGGGGCTCAGCGACAGCGCATCCGATGCCGGGCGCGCCCAACGCGAGGCTCGCGAGGAGGCTCGGCGGGAGCGTGCCGTGGAGCTGGAGCGCAGACAAGAGCGAGCGGAGGAAGCGCGCGAAGAACGCCGCCGTGCCGACGAGCACGCGGAAAGGAGACGGCGAGCCGAGCTCCGGGAAGAGGAGCGGGTGGAATATCGCCGCGAGCAGCGTGAGCGCCTCGAGGAAATCGCGCGAGAACGAAGAGAGCGGCTGGAGCAGGACGGACCGGATACTACCGACCCGGGTGAGCGGCCGGATCTCCCCGACCTCGTGAAAGACGCGGGAACTCTTCTTCGCGAAACCGGTGAATCCAATGGCACCGAGCTGCGTGAAGAGGCGCTCAGTGCTGAAACTCCGAATGAGCAATCCCCTGTTGCCGATCACCATGGCGTGGAAATCGACTTCGGTGCAGCCGTTGACGCTCACTGGGCTCAGGCGGCTGAGGCTGATCTTTCAGCGGTGGAGCTGCGGCGGAGCTCCACCACCGCGGATGGGGCACACTCAGGCCGCGTTCCGGCGGCCGGGCATGCAAGCGAGCAAAGCGGAGTGGAACGGACAGCGGGCGTGCACCGAACCTCTGCTCCACAGGAGATCGTGCACGAGCTCAATGAACGGGAGGCTCAGGGGGCGGCTTCTGGAGTGAGCTCTTCCGACGTCACCGGAGCGGCAGCCTATGCGCGAGCTTCGGGCCGAGTTCCCCCATCGCCCTCTACCGCATCGGCGCAAGCAAGCTCCTTGGCTCAGGGAGCGACGGGCGGAGCGGAACCGACCGCTTCGGAACCAACGCAGCGAGATAACCGGCCCGATGCGCTTGCTGGGCCCGAGACAGCCATCGGCTCGCAGGTCGGGACGGTTTCCGGCGGTGGTACGGTGATGGAATCGCCCGCCGTTGGGGCGCCGGGGCACGCACTTCAGAGCTCAGCGAGCATCGCTTGGCCGGCCGGAGAGGCCGCAACGATTGACGGCCGCGGGGAGCTTCAGGACGGCGTTTGGCCTAATGGAGGCGGCTCGGGGCTTGTAACGGATTCGCCGGGTGCCTGGGATGGTAGCCGGACCGGTGCGCAGTCTTCGGCCACGCCGGCCGGCAACGAAAGCACGCTCGCTGAGCTGACCGGAGCCGGAGTCACCGCGGGCGCCTTCACGGGTGAAGACACGTCTGGCGCCGGCGAACCGCTCGGCAATGCCGCGAGCCCTCCGTCGTCCTCCGCGGATGGACTCTCCGGGAATGCGCGTTCTAGAGGAGCCCCGCCGCACGATGCGCAGACGGGAAATGCCGTGCCGGGGAATGCGTCGACCGCGAATGCCTCGACGGGGGGGGCACCGGCTGACAATGCGCGCCCGATGGGGGCCGTGCCGACGAATGCCTCGACGGGGGATTCGGTGCCGGGGGATGCCTCGAGCGGGAATACGCCGGCCGGCAGCGCGTCCGCCGTTCGGCCGGACGGCTTCCGCGGCCAAGCGGCGGATCGTTCAGGGATGCACGTTTCGGACGGCTCGCCAAACGAGGATCTGCTTTCGCGGAGCGCGGCCGGATCGGTTGAGGTTTCCAGCTACCATCCTGTCGATTCCCAGAGCGCGCATTACAGCCGGCCGCCGGTCGGAGAAGACCCGCTGGAGGTGAAGGAGGCCGAGCGTGCGGAGCGAACGGAGGGCGCCCAAGTGGATCTCAGCCGGGAGGGCGTCTTCCGCCAGTCGGGCAGGCCTGACGTGACCGGATCCGGAGCCGGGATGGCCGGCGAATATGGAGCTCGGGAAACCGGGACCGTCGCCGAAAGCGGGGGGAATGCGCCCTATCCGCCGGTCGGCGGGGCGGTGCCGACGGGAACCGCAGGCTATTCGGTTGACGGCGGGTTCCCGGCGATTCCCGAGGCCGGCGCGAATAGCGGGGCCGGCTCCAGCGCCGAGGCCGGCGCGAACGGCGAGGCCGGCGCGAACAGCCGGGCGCACGGAAACGGCGGGTCCGGCTCCAACACCGGGGCCGGGGCGAACGACCAGGAGGCCTACGCTGATTCCCTATCCGACGTCTCTGAGAAATTGGGTTCCCATCGCGTTCGCCGGAGCGCCGAGGGGAGTAGCGGCGTCGCCTTCGCTCGCTACGGAGGAGAATCCACCGAAGGTGAACTCGACCCGGCGCACAGCCATCCGAGCGCATCGGAGCTGAGCGCAGAGGAGCGGGCAACGGCCAATCGCACCCCTGCGGAGTGGAGCGATACGGAGCGAAGCGAGGCGGGACGGCTTCGAGCTGAGCGGGCCGACGGGGGGCGAGTATCGATGGGAGGCGCTGAGCAGGCGGAAGGAACAACCGAGCGCCGCAACATTCAAGTCATCGATTTGCGCGGCCGAAGTGGGTCGGGCTCCGAACGGGGCAACGGGAGCAACATGGAGACGCGCGTGCAGTCAGACTCTTCGGCTTCGCGGATGCATTCCGGGGGCGACCGTGTGGCCGATGGTACGCGTTCAGCCGAAAAGGGGAACGATAGACTCTCTGCTTCGGATAGGTCCGACGGCGACAACTCCCGGACGCGAAGCGACGATGAGCCGGGCTTTGATCCGGCCGCGGGGCGAACGGCCTCGGCGTCCCAGGGCTCGGAACGAGCAGCCGCACAGAGCGCCGAGCAATCGAGTCGACTAGCGGAGACGCTCGATCTTGCCAAACGGCTACGCGAGCAGGCGAACAGCGAGATTGTCCGTAGTGCACGCATGGTGCTTCGCGATAGCTCTCGTGGGGAGATCGACCTCTACCTGGAGCCGGAACGTCTGGGTAAGGTACGAATTCAACTCGAGCTCCGGGACGACCATGTAGGTGGGCGCATTTTTGTCGAGAATCAGACTGTAAGGGATGCGTTTGCCGAGGTCCTCCCGGACCTCGAGCGGGCGTTTGCCGACATCGGGCTCAGTGCGGAAGGGATTGATGTGGCGGTAACGGACGAGGACCAACAGGGCGAAGCAACGCCCGGCCAGTTCGAGAGGCAAGATGCCCGTGCTCGCGAAGTAGCGGAGCTGGCTCAGTCGGTTCCGGAGGCGGAGATTCGTTACGACGATCTGCGCCTCATAGATCTGGTGGTATAAGGACTGTACTACGGGGAGGCAACAGGCGATGATCGAATCGGTAATGGGATCTGGGACCGGTGTTCAGCCGGGTCCGACGGCTTCAGGGCTCAGTGGGGCCCGACAGGCTGTACCGGGGGAGCAAGCCGATCAGGCGGCACCGGTCGCCGGCCGAACAAGCCCTCAGCAAGGGAGCGAACCGTCGGCGGAGGCGCAGTCGGAGTTCGAGCAGGAGCTCTCCACGGCAATGAGCGCGACCGAGCAGAGCGAAGTGCGGAACCGCGTCGGCGAGATCAACGCTGAGCTGCGCGAACAGCGCGATGTGAGCAACGAGCTGGGGCGTGACGACTTCCTGAGAATTCTCATCACCCAGTTGCGCCACCAGGATCCCACTGATCCGATGGACGATAAGGAGTTCGTAGCGCAGATGGCGCAGTTCTCCAGCCTAGAGCAGATGACCAATCTGGCGTCCGACTTCACGGAGCTCGCGAGTGTATTGCGGGCCGGCCAAGCCGAGAACGTTCTCGGACGGACCGTCCAAGTGAGGACCGGCGACGAGGCGGTACGTGGCAGGGTCGAAGCGGTCACCCGTGGTGAGAATCCGCAGGTGCGCGTGGACGGACAGTATTACGACTACAACGATATAACAAGTGTAGAGGAGTAGCCCCATGATGCGATCGCTGTATGCCGGTGTTTCCGGTCTTCAGAATCATCAGACCCGAATGGATGTCATCGGTAACAACATCTCCAACGTGAATACCACCGGTTACAAGAAGGACCGGGTGAACTTCCATGATCTCATCTCTCAACGGCTCCAGGGTGCTTCGCAGCCGGAAGTCGCCCGGGGAGGGGCGAACCCGCAGCAGGTGGGATTGGGAATGCAGGTATCGGCAATCGACACCCTGCACCTTCAGGGGTCGCTCGAGACAACCGGCAAGAAGGACGATCTCGCTATCGAGGGCGACGGTTTCTTCGTGCTCCGGGACGGTGACGAGCATCTCTACACGCGCGCAGGGGCTTTCGGCATCGATGCTGAAGGTATGTTGGTGAACCCGGCAAACGGGATGCGCGTGCAGGGGTGGCAAGCGGAAACCGAAAACGGACAGACCTTCATCGATACTGCGGCGAGCGTGGAGGACCTCCACATTCCCGTCGGCGGGAAGGATCCTGCTCGAGGTACATCGGAGGTGTTCTTCGCGAGCAATCTCAACAAGAATACACCGGTCGTTCCGGACGATCCCACCCAGGAAGAGCTTCGGGAAGGCACTTGGCGTGTCTCTCAAGACATCTTTGATGAATTTGGCAACACCCACGAGCTGCACCTGACGTTCCAACGGCTTGAAGACGAGCCGAACGCATGGGAAGTGGCGGTGAATATCCTTACCGATGAGGAGGATCCTACCCTACAGCAAGTTTCCGTCGGCGGCGTGGAGAGCGCGGACGGGGAGACGTTCATCGTGCAGTTTGCCAACGACGGAACCCTGCAGGAAGTCAGAAACCCCGAGGGCGGAGCTGTGGATGAAGGCGATCTGTCGGTGAATGTAAGCTTCGAGGTGCCGGAGGCGTCAATCCCGACCGATCCGGAGACCGGGCTCCCGGAAGCAGAGCAAGAGCGACAGGAATTCTCGTTGAATCTGGGCGAGGTCGGAAGCTTTCAGGACTCCATGACGCAGTTCAGCTCGCAGTCGACCGTTCGCGCTTTTCGACAGGACGGCCACGGGATGGGATATCTTGAGGACTTCCAGATTGATCAGCGTGGCGTAATCACGGGCATATACTCCAATGGCGTAAACCGTGAGCTTGGTCAGGTCGCGACGGCGAACTTCACTAACCCGGCCGGGCTGGAGAAAGACGGCGACACCAATTTCCGCCAGACTATCAACAGCGGCGAAGCCGCAGTCGGACCGGCGCTGAGTGAGGGCCGCGGTGAGATCATCTCGGGAGCTCTGGAGATGAGCAACGTCGATCTCTCGGAGAGCTTCACCGACATGATTGTGACACAACGCGGCTTCCAGGCCAACAGTCGTACCATTCAGACCACCGACGAGATGCTTCAAGAGGTGATGGCACTCAAGCGATAGTATGGTACGAATGACTAAGGCATTGGGGAATACTGTCGGCAAAAAGCAGGAGGGAGCCTTAACACGGAAGCGCTAAGGTTTTATTATTGGGGTAGGAGCTGATGATCAAGGTAACGCGACTCGATGGGCGAGGCTATTACGTGAATCCCCACCAGATCGAATATATCGAGACAAACCCGGACACCACCCTCGTCATGCTTTCCGGTAAGCGGCTGGTTGTTCAGGAAGCATATGAGACAATCTTTGACTCGATCGTGGCGTACCGCCGCCTGATCGGGGCGTTCAAGAACGAGGAGTAGCGCACTATGGATCTCGGAACGATTATCGGCGTTCTGGCGGGTTTCGCGCTTATTGCGATCTCTGTTGCTACCGCGGGCGGAGTGCTGGGACAGTATGTAAGCCTCCCGAGCTTCGCCATGGTAATCGGAGGAAGCTTCGGTGCGATGATGGTGGCAAATCCGCTGAGTCGCATGTTGGGAATCATGAAGTATGTGAATCATGCGTTGCGCAGCCCGGACTGGAAGGAAGAGAAGATAATCGCGGATCTCGTGGCCTTCTCCGAGCGAGCACGGCGTGAAGGTCTTCTGGCTCTGGAGGACAACCTGGACGAGGTAGAGGACGACTTTTTGCGGAAGGGGATTCAGCTGGTTGTCGACGGGACCGATCCCGACATAATAAAGGGCATCTTGTACAATGATCTCAACCAGCTTCAGGAACGACATGACGTGGGTATCAAGCTCTTTGAAGATTGGGGCAAGGTCGCTCCGGCGTTTGGATTGATCGGGACGCTGGCAGGGCTGATTTCCATGCTGGCGCATATCGGAGGCGAGCCGGAGCAGATTGGTCAAGGTATGGCGCTCGCCCTGATTACGACGATGTACGGGTCGATTTTCGCCAACCTGATACTGATTCCGTTGCGCAGCAAGCTGCAGGATCGAGATCGTGACGAAACGCGGACAAAGGAGATCATTATCGAGGGCATTCTCTCCATACAGTCAGGCGACAACCCGCGTATCCTTCTGGAGAAATTGATTTGCTTCCTGCCGCCTCGACAGCGGGAGGCGATTCGACAGGAGACGATACGTGACTGACACGCGCGTTGGCGCTTGAGAGGGGCTCCCATGGCACCGGAAGACAAGAAGAACAAGAGGAAGGAACGGAAACAGGAAGGGGCGCCCGAGTGGATGACCACCTATGGGGACATGACTACACTGCTTCTCACGTTCTTCGTCTTGTTGTTCACCACGGCAACTATCGACGGGTATGAGCTGGAACTGATCTTAGCGGCCTTCCCCGGACTGGGAACTCTGGACGGCGGTCAAACTCTGGAAGTGGGCCCGCTTGCCGAGTTGGGAAACACGGTGATGACGCTCCCGTCGCGCCGAGCTGGGCGCGCATTGGACGAAGCTCGCGAACAGGCTGTGAGCCTGTTCGAACCGGAGGTGGAAAGCGACCGGGTGCGGGTCACTCGCGACGAACGAGGGCTAGTTATCTCTCTTGCCGCCGATGCATTCTTTGAACGCGAAAGTGCCGACGTCAACATGGAAGAGGCCAGAAGTGTCCTCCGGAATCTGAGCATGCTGCTGCGGTCGGATGCGGTGGCTGACCGGCGTTTCCGGGTCGAGGGGCATACGGACAACGTTCCGCCCCCTCCGGGCGCCGAGTATCCCGACAATTGGACGCTGGCTAGTGCCAGGGGGCTCGCCGTATTGGAGTACTTGGTCGATTTTGGCGCGCCGGAAGAACGTTTCCAGGTGATGTCGCTCGGGGAGCATAGTCCGCTCTTCGATAACGAAACACCGGAGGGGCGCGCGTATAATCGCCGGGTTGACGTCATAATCCTGAGCGAGGGGAACCTTTAGAAAAGGCTGGAGGTGACCGATGGGTGGCGACGATTTTCTCAATACTGAAGAAGAGGTTGGTACCGAGGAACCGGATGCGGGGCGAAAGTACGGATTGTTCTCCGGGCTCACCATCCAGATCCTGAAATGGGTCGCCATCATTCTGGGATCGATCATCTTCGTGGTAACGGTTGTGGTAGTAACCTTGAATATCATGGATGCGAATGGTGTACGGACGGCGGAGCTACCTACCAGTGAAGCTTTGCGTCAGCCGGAGCCGATTTACGACTACTTCACCGGCGTTGGCGAGGTGCGAGGGCAGACTGCGGATCGCGAAAACACATTTATGATCGAGGTCATCTTGGGGATCGACCAGGATGCTACTGCCCTGCAAAGCGAGCTTGTCGCACGCCGAAGCCAGATTCGCGATATAGTTCGCAGATACTTTGCGAATCGGACGGAAGATCAGCTGTTGGGAGAGGACAACGAGATGGTGGTGAAACAGGAACTGCGCGCTCGCATCAACGATATTCTCCGGAGCGGACGTATTCGTGAGATCTTGTTTGATGAATATCAGATCGTCCCGTTCTAATTTGACCGATTATAAGGAGCTTAACCGTGCCTTTACGTTGAACAACTTCGGAAAACGGTCTATAGTGTCACGTTAGGGAGTGGGAACATGACGGAAGTCCTGTCTCAGGATGAAATTGATCAGCTACTGACGGCGATTTCGTCCGGGGATGTTGAAACCGAAGAGGTTCAGCAGCCTGCAGATCAACGTAAAATCAAGATATATGACTTCAAGCGCCCGGACAAGTTCTCCAAGGAACAGATCCGGACCGTCAGTATCATGCACGAGACCTTCGCGCGCCTTACTACGACGAGCCTAAGCGCTCAGTTGCGGAGTCTGGTGCAGGTTCACGTTGCCAGCGTGGACCAGCTGACGTACGAGGAGTTCATCCGGAGTATTCCCAATCCCACCACCCTTGGGGTGATCAACATGGATCCTCTCAAGGGCAACGCTATCATCGAGATAGATCCGGCGATCACCTTCTCCATAATCGATCGTCTCTTCGGGGGACAAGGTGAGGGCACCAAGGTGACCCGTGACTTGACTGAGATCGAGCATTCGGTTATGGAGGGAATCATTGTGCGCATTCTCGGAAACGTCCGGGAGGCATGGAGCCAGGTCATTGATCTGCGTCCTCGGCTCGGGCAAATCGAGACGAATCCTCAGTTCGCACAGATCGTCCCTCCTACGGAGATGGTTGTACTGGTAACTCTAGAAACCAAGGTCGGGGAAGTGGAAGGTATGATGAACTTCTGCATTCCCTATCTGACTATTGAACCCATTATCTCTAAGTTGTCGGCGCAGTATTGGTATAGCTCGGTTCGTCGCGGTACCACCACGGAGAATCTCAATATCCTGCGTGAACGCCTCTCTAGCATCGCGGTAGATATCGTTGCAGAGATCGGACGTATCGACCTGACGGTCCGGGACGTCTTGAATCTGCGCGTCGGCGATGTAGTACGGCTTCAGAACACGCGAGTAGGTGACCCAATGTATCTGAAGATCGGGAATCGGCCTAAGTTCCTGTGCAAACCCGGACAGGTTAGGAATAAGCTGGCGGTACAGATTCTCGAGCAGCTTGAAGATATCTCGGGCGACGAGTTCGAGGAGATCGCCGTCGAAGGAGAGGGAGGTATAGATGAGTGATGGATCGCTCTCCCAAGACGAGATAGATGCACTGTTGCAAGGCTCCGGCGGGATGGATTTCGATGAGGAGTCGGCGTTTCAGTCGTCGTTGACCGATCAGCAGGTAACGGCGTTCGGCAGCCTTCTCTCTCAGACGACGGATAGCCAAGGATCCAATATCTCTATGCTCACCAACAGGTCGGTGACGCTGGAGAAGCCCCAAGTGCAGCGAATGCAGCGAGATCAGCTGTTCAGCCGCCTGGAGGATCAGTTGGTCCAGATCCGCATGGACTACTCGGAAGGCGTAACCGGAGAGCACAGCTATCTTCTGTCGAATAGCGCAGCCCTTGCCATCGCCGGGCCGATGATGGGCCAAGAGGATGTCGACCTCGACGACGCGGCGGTGAACGCGCTTCAAGAAGCTTTCTCTCAGGTGAGTGGTCCGGTCGCAACAACGCTGGGAGAGAAGGTCGGGGCTACCGTAATGAGTAACCCGCCTGAAGGACAAATTGTCCCCAAGACGGATCTATCGCTTCCGGGAGGAGACTTCGTTCTGGCAACGTACTCGATGAACGTGGACGGTCGGGCCATCCAGATCATGGAGATATACGGAGCGAGCGTAGTGCAGGCGGTAGCGGAAGATGCCGGAGGACAGGTTGCCGGCGGTACGCAACAGCCGCCCGGACAGGCTGCCGCGGTAAGCGGGCAGCAGCAAGACCCGTTCGGCGGGCTGATGGGCGGGGGCGCAGCTCCTGCGGGAGCCCAAGGCGGCCAAGGTGCAGGCCAGGGCCCCAGCGTGCAGGGCGTGCAATTCCCGAACTTGCAGCAAGGTGCTCCGCAGAGTGGTGAGCAAGGCAACATCAGCCTGCTCATGGATGTGTACATGGAGATGACCGTTGAGCTCGGTCGTACACGAAAACTCATCAAGGAGATCCTCGGGATGGGTGAGGGAACCATCATCGAGCTAGATAAGCTTGCGGGCGAGCCGGTCGATATCTTGGTCAACCACAAGTTGATAGCCAAGGGGGAGGTTGTTGTCATCGACGAGAACTTCGGTGTTCGTGTAACGGAGATCATCTCGCCGATGGAACGAGTAAGCAATATGACGTAGCGAGCAGCATGACGTAGCAGAAATTGACGGAGCACTGGGAAGCTGCAGATTCCGGGTGCTCCTGCGGAAATACACTTTTGGGAGGGGAACAAAGTGATACGGTCACACCTGGCGTTCGTGGCCGTGCTGCTGCTGATGGTCCCGGTGCATGCCCCGGGACAGGAAGGGCCTCAGGAGCCCCGGCAGGACAGCACGGCGGAAGGGCATGACGGCGAGCTGAACGAGCAGGCCCGTCAGCCGGTTGACGAGGCGGAGCTGGAGTTTCCGGAGCAGTCCGACGGGGCTGTGCCTTCGGATGCCGGCGATGGTGATCAGGACGGGGCCGGTACGGACGCATTCCGCAGCTTTGGTGCGGGGGAAATGCTCCGTACCTTGGTTGTCTTGGCACTCGTCGTCGCTCTCATCTACGCGGTTTTCTGGTTTCTCAAACGTATCTCTCCTGCACGAACCCGTGATACCAAGATGGTTCGGGTGGTGGGGAGCCGAACACTTCCTGGAAACAAGCATCTTCATCTCGTCAAAGTCGGTGAGCAAGTGTTTCTTGTCGGAGCCGCGGATCAGTCGGTTTCGCTTGTTTCCGAGATCACTGACCGGGAGAGCCTCGACCAGGTTCAGCTGGCCGCAAGCGATCAGCCGGAGCAGCCCCGTCAATCGTTCGGGGAGATGCTCGGGGACCTCTTTCGCCAAAGCAGGGGCCTCTCCGGAGGCAGCGGAGTTACCGAGGAAGGCTTCTCCAATGGAGTCGCTCCCTATGGGGCACACACCGAGTCCGAGCACTACACTCCTCCCGAAGGGCCGGCACAGGCCGGGCAAGAGGACGGGAGCAGGAGCGTAAGGAACGCTTCGAAGCGCGAGGACGGCGTGCTTGGGTCCCATTCGGCGGTTCAGGGGACAGCGACCTTCTTTGAGCAACAGCGCGACCGATTGCGGCGACTGTAGAGGAGGGACGTATGCGACGTGTCTTCCTCATTCTTGTCGTGGCAGTGGTCCTGGGAGCAGGCGGCACCCCGAGCGTACACGCTCAGGAACAACCTCCCGCTGAAGAAGCGGTGGATGTCGAAGAGTCTGTGAACATACCGTTTCTCGACCTTTCCGTTCGGGAACCGCAGGATGGCCGGGAAGTTGCTCTGAGTCTACAGATTCTGCTGCTGCTGGCGGTATTGAGCCTTGCGCCGGCGTTCATAATTCTTCTGACCAGTTTCCTCCGCATCGCCATCGTTCTTGACTTTGTGAAACGCGCTTTGAACCTCCAACAGGTTCCCCCTACTCAGGTGCTGATGGGGATTGCGCTGTTTATGACGCTGTTCGTCATGTACCCCACAATTACGGAGATCTACGACGAAGCGTTTGTCCCCCTCTCCGAGGGTGAGATCGGCGTGGAGGAGGCGTACGCAGGAGCCGAAGGCCCGCTTCGAGTTTTCATGTACCGGCAGATGCAGGGTGATCCGGACAACATCAGGCTGTTTATGCGAATGGCGGATCTCCCTCCGCCGGCAAACCTGTCCGAAGTGCCGACGCATGTCCTTATACCGGCGTTCATCTTGCATGAGCTGACGATCGCATTCCAGATAGGGATTCTACTGTTCATCCCGTTCATCATCATCGATATGGTGGTGGCCTCCACGCTGATGAGTATGGGGATGATCATGTTACCTCCGGTCATGATCTCGTTGCCTTTCAAGCTCATTCTGTTCGTCTTGGTGGACGGTTGGGCATTACTTACCCAACAGCTTGTTGCGAGCTTCGTTTGACAGAGTGAGGTGAGTCGGGACTTCGCCGTGTTCCGGGCGTTATTTAGGAGGGAAGCACATGAGTATGGGATTCGCTATTCAACTAATTCGTACAGGCGTGGCGCAGGTTTTGGTTGTTGGGGCTCCGATGCTTGTTATCGGTATGAGTGTCGGTCTTATCATCTCGATCCTGCAGGCGACGACCTCGATTCAAGAGCAGACGCTTACCTTCGTACCTAAGATCGCAGCGATTCTCCTGGCCTTGTTTTTCTTTGCACCGTGGATGCTATCGGTGTTGGTCGCATTTACTGAAGGGATCTTCGGGCAGATACCGGGAGTGTCCGGGTAGCAAGCTCCGCGCACGGCGAGGCACCGCGACCGGGAGGCTAATGTGGCGTTTGGAGAGATCGTATTACAGAGCCAGCTACTGTTTCTCATCTTCGTTCGCGTGTTCGCTATGCTCCAAGCCTCGCCTATGCTCGGTAGTGATGCGGTGGCAACGTTTGTTCGGTTGGGACTTGCCATGGCTACCGCGGTGGTTGTGTTGCCCCTCGTAGCGGAGGCTGGGTATCCGGTACCGGATACAGGTTTGGCATACGCCGGACTGATGGTGGGCGAAGCGTTGGTGGGCGTCATCATCGGGCTCTATCTGAATGTTATCTTCGCGGCGCTACAGACGGCGGGACAGTTCTTTTCGTTCCAGATGGGGTTCGGCGCCTCACAGGTGCTGGATCCGCTTGCACAGGTGCAGCTCCCCCTGATGGGGCAGCTGTTTAACATCGTCGCGATGCTGGTTTTTGTGACGACCGCAGGTTTCCAACGGCTGTTTTTCTTCGGGGTATACCGGAGTTTTCAGGCGCTGTCGGTACCGAATTTTGCGTTGGTCGGAGAAGACGTAGCCCGCATGTTCATGCGAGGGCTATCCGGGCTGTTTCAGCAAGCGCTGATCATCGCGCTTCCGATCGTAGGGACTCTCCTGATCGTGAATCTGACCCTTGGGCTGATGTCCAAGGCAGCTCCGCAGATGAATCTGTTGATGCTGGGCTTCCCAATGGCCATCACGGTCGCTTTTCTCATGCTCATCATCGTTATTCCGACAATCATGCCGGTTTTTGCAGCGTTGGTGGAGAGTGCCTTCGACACACTCATGGCGTTGTTCTACGAGATCGGGGCGAGAGGCACATGATGATTGGAAGCAGTTGCCTGTCGAGACTACGGCGACCAGGCGAGCAATCTCCCATAGGGGAGCAGTCTCCCATAGGCGAGCAATCTCCCAGTGTCCGGCATTCTGTTCGTAGTGCCGGCCGACCGGAGGGAGTGCCCGCGCTGTCAGAGCCCGTTCGGGCGCCGGGTGATCGGCCGGGAGCTCCATCCGCCGGCTTTGCCGCCCAGCTTGAGAGCGTTCACCTTCAGTGGTTCGCGGCGGAAGACGAAGGGCGCACCGAGGATCCGACTGAGCACAAGCTCCGGGAAGCCAGAAAAGAGGGCAAGGTTGCTAAGTCACAGGACGTTACCAGTGCCGTGATGTTGCTTCTCGGGATTGCGACCCTGGCGCTTCTTTCGGGGTTCCTCTGGAATACTTTTCTGGAGATGGTAACGTACTTCTATCGACGAGTCGGGGAGACAGACCCAACTTCAGATTTCGCACTGGTACGTGCCTTTTTTCACTATCTGGTGTGGCTAACAGCACCGGTGGCTCTGGTGTGCTTTGTTGCCGCTGCCGTGGGCAACCTAGCACAAGTCGGTTTCCTCTTCACAACCAAGCCGCTCACTCCCGATCCGAAACGGGTCGCTCCGAACGTGGGGAAATGGGTGAAGCGGTCGGTCGGGAGTGCCGAAGCCGGTTTCAACCTGGCAAAGAGTCTTGGGAAGATCGTTCTCGTCGGTGTTGTCTCCATCGTCAACGTGGCAATGCGTATCGATCGCGTCGCGATGATGGCACGCCAGCCGGTCCAGCTGAGCGTGGGGCTTTTGGCGGAGTTGGTGTTGGCGATTGTGCTGCAGGTTGCGGTCCTGTTCCTTATCCTCTCGTATTTCGACTATCTGTTTCAGAAGCATCAGCACAAAGAACAACTCAAAATGACGCGACACGAGGTCAAAGAAGAGCGGAAGACCCAGGAAGGGGATCCGATGATCAAGAACCGCCTTCAGCAGCGGATGCAGGAAGTCCTGAGTAAGGACATGATCCATAAGGTTCCCGAAGCGGACGTTGTGATCACCAACCCGACACACTATGCGGTCGCCATGGAGTACGATCGGCTGACAATGGTAGCGCCGACGATTACTGCCAAGGGGGTGGACAACATGGCGCAGCGTATTCGGGAAATCGCGCACGACAACGATGTACCGATTATCGAGAACCGGCCGCTGGCACGCGCGCTCTACGCCGACGTAGAGCTCGGTGATGTTATACCTGAGCGCTACTACGAGGCGGTGGTGACGGTGTTGAAGCAGGTTTACCTGATGAAGGGGGTGCGTCCATGAGCGGAGCGAAGCGCGAACAGGGTGCGTTTTCCTGTTCGAGGGCTGAGAGCCCGGAGGGGCGGATATGGATGCGGGTCGCCTGATAACGACCGGAATGAGAAGAGGAACTGTCTATGGCTGATATACAGACGATTCTCGGCAACAACTTCCTTCGACAGAGGAGCGATCTCTTTGTTGCCGCGGGTGTGATTGTCGCAGTTCTGATGTTCGTGATACCGCTTCCGGCGGTTCTGCTTGACGCGTTCATGTCGCTGAACTTCGTATTCAGTCTGCTTGTTATTCTGATCACCCTATACACGCACCGGGCTCTCGATTTCTCCATATTCCCAACTCTTCTGTTGATTGCCACAGTATTTGGCCTGGCGCTGAATGTGAGCTCTACTCGACTGATTCTGAGCCAAGGGGCCGAGTTCGAGGGGAGGCTGGTTCGCGCGTTCGGTACCTTCGTTGTGGGTGATGAAGAGCTCGTCGGTTTGGTGATCGGGTTGATCATATTCACCATCATCATCGTCGTTCAGGTTGTCGTCATTACGAAGGGCGCAACCCGGGTTGCGGAGGTGGCAGCGCGCTTCACGTTGGACAGCCTGCCGGTGAAACAGATGGCGATCGAAGCAGAATACAACGCTGGTGCCGTCACAGAAGAGGAAGCCAACAAGAAGAAAGAGGAGCTACAGCGAGAGGCCGACTTCTATGGCGCCATGGACGGTGCGGCGAAATTCGTGAGCGGAAACGTGAAGGCCGGCATCTTCATTACCGTGTTGAACATAATGGGCGGGATGATTGTCGGCATGACGTTACTCGGAGAGCCGTTTGAGCTGGCGCTACAGACGTATGTGAGCTTGACGGTGGGTGACGGGCTCGTGACGCAATTTCCGGCTCTACTCATATCGACCGCGACCGGGCTGATCGTCACGCGGGCGGTTGGCGACGGCGCCTTCGGAACCGACGTATCCACGCAGTTCGCCCGGTATCCAAAAGTATATTGGGTGGCCACGATATTCCTGGTCGCCGTCTCATTCCTCCCGGGGTTCCCTTGGTACGTATTGCTGCCGCTTGCCGGACTGACCTCGCTTCTGGCCTTCCACTTAGGGAAGCGCCGGCTCGAGGAAGAGCGAGCACAAGAGCGCGCGAAGGAACCACCGCGGGAGAAGTCGGAGCAGCAACCTGACCCCTCAAACGTAGCACCACTGGACCCGATCTCGTTGGAGTTGGGATACGGGCTCGTGCCGCTGGTGGACAAGGACCAAGGGGCTGAGCTTCTTGAGCGAGTTACGCGAATCCGCCGGGAAACTGCCCTGGATTTGGGGCTCGTAGTGCCGCGAATCCGAATCATCGACAACATGCGCCTCGAACCGTCGGAGTACACCATCAAGATACGCGGAACCCACGTCGGCAGCGGCGTGATTCGTTTGAACCACTATCTCTGCATCAACCCGGGCGGCGAGCGAGAGGAAATTCCGGGCGAGAGGACCCGGGATCCGGCTTTCGGTCTCCCCGCATTATGGGTTACCGAAGAGTATCGTGAGCGAGCCGAACGGGCCGGGTACACCGTTGTGGATGCTCCGAGCATTATCGCGACACACTTGACCGAGGTCATTAAGCGACACGCGGCGGAAATCCTCGGCAGACAGGAGTGCCGAACTCTACTAGATGGTCTGAAGAAGGACTATCCGGCGGTGGTCGAGGAGGCTCAGGCCAACCTATCGCTGGGCGAAATACAGAAGGTCTTGCAGGGCCTCCTCAAGGAACAGGTGAGCATCCGGAATATGGTCACAATATTGGAAACGCTGGCCGACTATGCTACTATCACAAAGGATACGGCGTTTCTCATTGAGAAGGTCCGTCAGGCCCTCGGACGCCAGATTTGTCAGCAGTACGCTGACGACGGAACGCTCTACGTGCTTACGATCGAGCCGGCTTTCGAACAGCGGCTTATCGACAACAAGATGGATACACCCACAGGGCCGGTAGCGGCGCTGAAGCCTGAGGCGCAGCGCGCGTGGATTACCTCTTTGACCAATTCAGTCCACGCGGTACAACAGCAAGGCATGTTGCCGGTCGTGCTGTGTTCGGAGTCTGCACGACCGTTAGTGCGCTCGAGTACGGTGAGGGACATTCCTGATCTAGTGGTTCTGTCTGTACCGGAGATCGCTTCCGACGTGCGAGTGGAAAGCGTCGGCGAAGTCCGGGTCGAAGGGGCGGCATGAGGCGGGAGATCGTAGCTGGGCCCGGAGAGGTGAGCAGATGCGAGTGAACCGAAGCTCGAGTTATCACGGGGGCGGATGACCATGGAATACTTCGTTGAGCAAGCTCCGACGCATCGCGACGCGTTGGAGAAGGTGCGAAGAAAGTACGGTGACAGTGCGAAGGTGATGCACTATAAGACAGTCCGGATCGGCGGATTTCTCGGTCTTTTCGGGCGAGAGGGAGTAGAGGTCACCGGGTACTTCTCGCGCGGCCCGCAGAATCGGGAGGCCGCAGGGCGTGACGGGCTGGGATCACGGCCGGCGAGACAGGACGCCGCCGGCGGTACCGGAGGGTCTCCGGCGCCGGGATCCGCAACGGATTTTGAAGAGGAAAAGCGTAAGATCTTGGGCACCGTCAAGAACGACGGGAAAACGCTCGATTTGCTTCTCAAGGAGGTGCAAGGGCTCAAGACCAAACTCGAAGAGCGGGAACAAGCCGTTCCGGCTTCAGCGACTGAGACCGATCACGAGACTATCGATCACGTCCAGCAGTTACTGGAGAAAAACGAGTTTTCGCTCTCCTTTTCTAGGCAGATTCTCTCTCGACTAAGACGTGAGTTTGCCCTGGAGGCGCTCGAGGATAGGGATGAAGTGGAGGCCTCAGTGGTTGAGTGGATCGGAGAAGCCATCCCCGTCCGCGTGCATGAGCTTGGCGGGAGACCACATGTGTTTGTGTTGGTGGGGCCGACCGGAGTGGGCAAGACGACCACTATTGCAAAGCTCGCTGCGATGTGGGGATTCGGCAGCGCAGCCACGTCGGCAGCTGACGTGCGGATTCTTACAATTGACAATTATCGGATCGGTGCCCGAACTCAGATAGAGACTTTCGGCGACATAATGGGAATTCCGGTTCACTGTGTCGAGTCTTATGCCGATCTTGAAAAACAGATAGCTCTCTATCGTGATGTGGATGTGGTATTTGTGGACACAATTGGGAAGAGTCCCCGTGATTCCGCCAGGATCGGGGAGATGAAGGAGCTGCTGTCCGCTTGCGGGCAGTCCATGGAAACGCATTTGGCGGTGAGCGCTACCACAAAGACTAGCGACCTGGGCGAGATCGTGCAGCAATTCGAGCCGTTCGGTTGCACGGGCCTGGTTGCAACGAAGCTGGATGAGACGACGAAGGTCGGGAACTTGATTAGCGCGTTGGCGGAGAAGCAGAAACCTCTCGTCTACGTGACTGACGGACAGCGCGTTCCTCAAGACATTGAACCTGCCTCGGTCGTCAAGCTGCTTCTGCACCTGGAAGGATTCCGGATCGACCGTGAACGGCTTGAGCGCCGGTTTGGCGATGGGGATTGAGTTTTGAGATGCGCGGATGAGGAGACAGCATGGCGGATCAAGCGGAAACACTCCGTGAGATGATGCGGAACCGCCCGGAGGTAGAGGCGAGCAAGACGCGGATCATCGCGGGCGCCAGCGGGAAGGGCGGGGTCGGCAAGACGAACATCGCGACAAACCTTGCGATTGCATATGCTCAGGCCGGCAAGCGTGTGATGCTTATGGATGCCGACCTCGGGCTAGCGAATGTCAACGTAGTGCTCGGCATAATTCCTCGGTACAATCTGTACCACGTTATTCGGAAGCAGAAGTCGCTTCGTGACATCATCATGGAGACGAACTACGGGATTCAGATAGTGGCCGGGGCGAGCGGTTTCGCCAAGATTGCAAATCTCAGTGCAGAGGAGCGTGAGGGGTTCGTAGATGAGCTTTCGGCATTGTCAAACATTGACGTTATCATTATCGACACCAGTGCCGGTGTGTCCAACAACGTGATAAGCTTCGTGGCCGCGGCGGACGAGGTGCTTATCGTGACCACACCGGAGCCGACGGCAATCACGGATGCGTACGGAATGATCAAAATCATAGCCACAGAGATCGATGACCTGCAGCTTGGCTTGAAGCTGATTGTGAACCGAGTCAACTCGGTCACGGAAGGGAAGCGCGTGGCCGAGCGGGTGATTTGTATCGCCGGGCAGTTCCTAAACCTGAAGGTGGACTATCTGGGGTACGTGTATGACGATCCCGACGTGCATCAAGCGGTGTTGCGCCAGAAGCCGTTCATGGCGATCAACGCCAAGAGCAAGGCTTCCATCTGCCTGCAGCATATTGTCGGACGTCTGGAGAAGATCGACGTGCCACAAGGAGGGGGCATCGGTCAGTTTCTCCGGAAGCTGTTTGGCCGTGGTGGTAGTTAACTGCACGCGAGAATGAGGCGGAGGAACCGGAGGGTGCTTGAGGAAAACGGCTGCCGGAAAAGCTGACGAGACAGGGATTTGGGCAAACTTGACGCTACGTAGGAAATTGCCTACGATTGGCAACCTGAGGGGCAGTAGGCGCGCATGAAGACGTCTGTGAGGATAATTCTTACTGTCGCGGGAGGCGCCTTCGTTCTCTCTTCTCTTGTCGGACTGGTGGCCGGAGTCCGTCTCGGGGTAATACTGATACGTTCGTTGGTGGGAGCAGGCGCTTTTGGAGCGTTGTCCTTTGTCGCATTGCATCTGATCCAGATCTATCTTCCGGAGCTGGCAGAGGCGGTCGGTCACAACCCATCCTCGTACAGCGGGGGCGCAGTAGATATATCGGTTGGAGAAGACGATTCTGAGGAACAGAGGGCT
>PWGF01000286.1 GCA_003554375.1 Spirochaetaceae bacterium | reverse complement strand
GTCCCATGACCTTGATGAAGTGCCAGTACTTCTTAGCCGACGTTGCATCTCGCGCGATATTGCCGATGAGCTCGCTATACGTCTTGGTAGCCGTATCGAATCCAAAACTAGCCTCAATCGAATCACCCTTCAGGTCACCGTCGATGGTCTTCGGGACTCCGATGACGCATACGTCCGCCTCTTGCTTTCGGAAGTACTCGTCCAACAGCGCGGCGTTGGTGTTGGAATCATCGCCGCCGATAATAACGAGGGCGTCGATCTGCATCTTGCGGCAGACGGAGAGGGCCGTCTCGAACTGCTCCTCAGTCTCCACCTTCGTCCTCCCGCTTCCGATCATGTCGAAGCCACCAGTGTTCCGGTACTCGTCAACGAACTCCGGCGTAAGCTCGACGGAAGAGCCCGCCAGGAGCCCTCCGGGTCCGCCAAGAAAACCATGGACTTGGGACTCCGGGTTTGCTTCACGGACGGAGTCAAAGATTCCGGCAATCACGTTGTGTCCCCCCGGAGCTTGGCCGCCGCTCAGGATTACCCCGACGTTCCTCTTCTTGGTGGCATTGGGGTTGTTTCCAGGGGTGAACCGAATGCTAGGTTGTCCGTAGCTGTGTTGGAAAAGCTCCTTCAGAGCTTGCTGATCCGATAGTGCGTCAGTGGCCTGATCCTGTTCCGCGACAATCCGGGATACGTCCCCTGCTATGGCCGGCGGAAGCTTTGGTTGGTACCTTGATCGTTGTTGGTGTAACGGGGAAAACTCCATACGTCTTACTCCTCACAATATATCGTCTTAGGAAGTCAGTTTTGTCCGCCACAGTGTATTAAGCCGGCGGTAAGAGTGCAAGGGCACCCTGGTACTACGCTACCCGGATCGGTCCCCAGCTCCGGATCTGCAGGGGCACGACTGAGCCTTCACCGAAGACGCGTGCCATTTCGCCGAGGTAGCTATCGAAGCGATTGGCGGGCACATACGCCTGGACGCTGCCGGCGAAGCCTCCTCCGTGGACCCGCGCAACTGCCGACTCTCCGCCGAGCCGTTCCGTTAGCGCCACAGCCAAGGCGATCGGTTGATTCTGCGTTTCTCCGGTCGGCGCGTAGTTCTGAAGGAGGGTCCAGCTCGAGATTCCCGATTTGCGGACGGCACGCAGATAAGCGTCTGAGTCCCCTCGTGCAAGGGCATCGTACTGCTGCGCAACTCGTTGGTTCTCGTCGAAAAAGTGCAGAGCCCGAAGCGCCGCCCGGTCTCCGTGTCGCCGCCGAAGCGGCTCCAGCTGTTGGAGGACCTCCTCGGCCGTTACGTCGCGGAGCGTAGTCCCACCGAGCTCCCGGGCGATCGCCTGCATCTCGTTGGGAACAGCTGCGTAGTCGTGTGTCAGCTCGGCATGGTCGCCTCCCGGATGTGCGATGCAGAGCACATGCCCGCCGGCGGCCAGCCCCGCCTCGATCGGCTTTATCCGTGGGGTCTGCGGATCGGCGAAGTCGATGGCGATTATACCGCCGTGGGCGCACGCCAGCTGGTCCATGAGGCCGCACGGCTTCCCAAACCACTCGTTCTCGGCACGCCGGCCTGCTTGCGCCATGGTGACCGGATCTATCGCGTCATGGTTGAAAAGCCGATTGTGGATGCCGGCAATCAGCATCTCGAAAGCGGCGGAGCTCGAGAGCCCGGAACCTGGAGTCACCGCGCTGGCCACCTCTGCGTCGAATCCGCCGACCGTCCATCCGGCCTCGTGCAGCGCCGCAGTCACCCCTTTGATCAGCGCAGTCGGCGTTTCCCGTTCCTCTGCTCGGGGTTTCGTGTCTCCACAGGATAGCTCAAACGGCTGGGCAAACCCTTCGGAAGCGAGCCGGATCACGGCGTCTTGACGCGGCGCAACCGCCGCGATCGTATCTAAGGAAACCGAGGCGCAAAGGACCTGACCGTTGTTGTGGTCGGTATGATTGCCTCCGAGCTCGGTCCTCCCCGGGGATGAGAAGAGCATAGCCTCTCGATTCGATCCGACGCGCTCTACTAGCTGCTCCAGAAGCGGCGTGAACCGCGTGATGGGATCCGGCTGTGCCTCCCGGTAGGATCTCTGCAGCTCCAAACCGGCCAGGATTTCTACGTAAGGGCGGCGCTCATGGAGCGGGAGTGAGCGGCTGCGGAGCTCTTCAAGGAGCTTCCCCGCCGTCTCGAACGGTGCATCTCCAGCGAAATGGTGCATAATGATCCGAGTTTATCCATGAGCCCGCTCTCGTGCAACGGCGAGTTCTCGCCGGCGCGCTTCCGGCCGCACTGTCTAATTGCTAATTGCCTCTGCCACGCGCGAGCTTGACCGCCGGGACGGGCATCCCTAGAATGCAGCTCATTCATGCCGATCTACAAGCTTGCACCCGTCGTTCAACGCTATGCGTGGGGATCGCCGACGGCGATCCCGCGCTGGTTCGGATGGAGGAATCCCTCCGGAGTCCCTCTTGCCGAAATATGGATGGGAACTCACCCTCGCGGGACGAGTACGGTACCGGCGCGTCGCGGCATCGGTCTCGACGAGCTTCTGCGGGCGGAAGCACAGGAGTGTTGCGAGGGGAACGATCGCCTTCCATATCTGTTCAAGGTCCTTGCCGCAGAGCGCGCATTGAGCATCCAGGTCCATCCCAGTAGAGCCGAAGCGTTGGACGGATTTGCCCGGGAAGACGCCGCGGGGATCCCGCTTTCCGCTCCGGAGCGGAACTATAAGGATCAGAATCACAAACCTGAGCTTCTGGTGGCACTGGAGCCGTTCTGGGCCATGGCGGGATTTCGAGATCCCGAAGAGACTCGACTCCTCTTGGGGCCCGAGGCGTCCGAGCTGGGATCGGATCTGATGGCTGTTCTTGGCGGCGAGCCGATACCGGGAGTCGGTCAGGGGAGCCCTGCTCGGACCGCTACTGGAGGTGACCGGGAAGCCGCGAGAATGCCGTCGAAAGCAGGAGATCGTGAACGCACCGATTTGTTCGGGGATGAATGGAGGTTGCGGCGCTTCTTCTCGACTTTGTTGCTTAGCTCACCGAGAAAGGTAGAGCGAGCGGTCGACCGCCTCCTCGAAAACGCGCCGTCGCTCGAGGAAGCGATGAACTCGTTTACGGAGGAGATAGGGGGGCAGGGCGATACCGGCGCTTCAGAGGGCGAGTCACGAGGTACGGAGCAGGCAACGGCGCGCGAGCTTGGCATCGGGGAGAGGCCGCTTCTCCTGGCATGGGTCAGGGAGCTACACGAGGAGTACGGCGCGGATCCGGGAGTGCTTGCTCCTCTCTATCTCAAAGTGTACCGGCTGAAGCGGGGCGACGGCATGTTTCTGACCGCGGGTATGCCGCACGCGTACCTGCGTGGGCTGGGAGTCGAGCTCATGGCTGCAAGCGACAACGTCCTGCGCTGCGGGCTGACTTCCAAACACGTGGATCGCGACGAGCTTCTGCGCATCGTCCGCTATCGGCCCGGGGGAGCCCGCATCTACGTTCCCGAAGGCAGTGTGACTCGGTATGAGCCGCCGGTTTCGGAGTTCGCGCTGGAGTGGTACGCTCCGGCTTCGTCGCGAACGGCGGATGCCTCCCGGGGCGGCGGGCCGGCCGATTCGCTCGGCGCAGGCGAAGAGGGGACCGCACCTGAAGCCTACCCGGACTCTGTTGCTAGAGATGCGGAAGTTCTACCGTCGTCAGCGGCGGGCATGGTGCCGGGGGAGTTGGCCCCAGGCAGGTGTGGTGATATCGTACTCTGTACGGAGGGGCGCATTCGCGTACAGCCCGCAGCCCCTCAGGGTGTGAGCGCTCGTCCCGCCGGAGCACACGGTGTGACCGCGGCGCAGGCGTCGGCTCTGGAAACGGGCACCAAGGTATCTGATGAGGTGATGCTTGTTCCGGGCGAAAGCGCATTCGTTCCGTGTAGCGTGAACGCATATCGTGTTGTTGGAGAGGGCGGATGGTTCCGTGCGACGGCGGGCACGCGGAACACGTAGCGTGTCGAGCGGCTGACGCGGCTGAAGACCAGGGTAGTTGATCAGTGACGTATGAGCCAGGAATCAAGCCGGATGCGTATATGGATCGACGCCGACAGCTGTCCGCGGCGTGTGCGAGAGATCGTAGCTAAGGCGGCCAATAGGTACGCGCTCCCCGCGTTCTTCGTCGCAAATCGGCACATCCCGTTGCCTGAGGGTAAGAGCATACGGATGATCGTTGTGGAAGAGGAGTCGGCCGACGAGCATATTAAGCGTCGGACGCTATCCGAAGACTTGGTGATTACCCGTGACATCCCGCTTGCAGCTTCGCTTGTGGAAGGGGGGATCGTGGTTCTGAACGATCGGGGAACCGTGTACACTGCGGAAAATGTCCGAGAGCGGCTCTCGATCCGGGATTTCATGTACGGTCTGCGAGCACAGGGGGTTAACGTGCCGGAAAGCGCGCACTTCGACAAGCGCGACGTCCACCATTTCGCGAAGTCCTTCGATCGTGAGCTCCATCGAAAGCTCCGGCGAGTAGCGCGAGAATGAGCGACTGCGGCCGGCGCTGCTCGGCTCTTGTCGGGTTAGCAAACGGCAGCTTGATGTCCCCAACAGAGCGAAGAGCAGGGGGGAGGAGTATGAGTTATGGCGAAAGCAGCGGACGGTGAGCGCCGGTTTGTAGACTATCTTCTGGACAGCGCCAGGTTGCCGGTGGATATCCCGGCGGATCTCTTCCGGCTCGATCCTGCAGATCCGCTGGTGGCGGAAGCCCTCGATCTCTATACCCATCAGCCGGGGGATGGCGGCCTCGAAAGCATGAGTTTCGATGAGCTCGCCAAGAGACTTCGGGAGCAGTCGGTACCGCTTGCCCCGGCGATCGAGCGGCTCCTCACCGAGGAGCGGCGAGCGGAAGTGTACCGGCGGCTGTTGGAGGCTCGTCCCGACCTTGCCGCCGCGGACAAGCCTACTGCCGACGCCACGCTCTACGCGCTGGCAGGCGTAGACCATCCGCCCGCGGGGTTGGGAATCCTTCACGAGCCGCTCATGCGGGCGCTGCGGCGCGCGGCTGAGCTCAGGCTTGCGCATTACGAGGCGGTGCCCCCACAGGAGAAGGAAGCGGCCGGCGGGGCGGCTGAAGGCGGGGGCCGGGCGGATGGCGGTCGGACGGTCGGTGCGCACACCGGCGACCCGGTTGAGGGTGTAGACTACCGTGCCGCCTGGTCCCGGCTCGTGGCTCAGGCTGAGCGAATCCGTCGGGAAGGTGCACGCGAGGAGGACGCCGGGCTGGTCGGACAGGACGCGCCGGACGCGCTGGTGACCGGTGAGCTTGCCGTGCGGCTATTTCTTGCGGATGTCTGCAACGAACTCGAAGAGCTCGCGGCGGGCCGGGAGCAAGTTGCGCCGTGGATCGCGCACACGCTGGAACGACGGAGGGAGCTCGACCGCAAGCGCGAG
>PWGF01000505.1 GCA_003554375.1 Spirochaetaceae bacterium | reverse complement strand
CTCCCACGGCTCGGCATCAGGTATGCTTCCGTCCGGATAGCGTGTTCTGCGCTCTTGACGGGTAAGCCCTTCGGCGCCTCCGAAGCTACGTTCGGCCAACCCGTCATCGGTCGCTATGACAGGCGCTTCGGTTTCGTGCGCGATAATTTGTGCGGTCTGGTAGGCCCGCTCAAGCGGGCTGGAATAGACGGCTTCCCACCGCTCCTTAGCGAGGGCGCGAGCAGTCTCGTACGCTTGGCGCTTGCCGGTCTCGTTGAGAGGGATGTCGGTCTTACCTTGTGCGCGCTCCTGGAGGTTCCAAACTGTCTCTCCGTGCCGCACGAGGCAGATCGTTGTTGTTGAGCTCATAGGACGAGGAGAATAGCCGAAACGAGCCCGTGCGCCAAGTGCGGTCCAGCTCCGTACCGGTCCAACAGCGTTTGCCTTGTCCCGTAGCTCGTGCTTCCTTGCCTGACGCGTGATGCCACGATAGCATGCTGAATTAGCCAAATGGCGGAGAAGCACCGTTGGGGGGTGGCGGATGCCGGCAGCCACCGCGGCGCAGAAGAACGGAAGGGAGAAGGGGATGTCGAACTCAGGGTATTATCGCTTTCCTTCGATATACGAGGATACGATTGCTTTTGCCAGTGAAGACGATCTGTGGACGGTGTCCAGGGAAGGCGGCGTGGCACGACGACTTACCACCGGACTCGGATCCAGTGCGTATCCGAGGTTTTCGCCCGGCGGGGAGTGGATAGCATTCAGCGGGCGGGACGAAGGGCCGCGGGAAGTGTATGCTATTCCGGCGATTGGCGGACAGCCGCAGCGGCTAACCTATCTCGGGGTCACCGCTATAGTGGTTGGGTGGACGCCCGGCGGCAAGGTGGTGTTTGCAAGCGAGTACGACAAGCCGTTTAGTCGGATGGTCCATCTTTTTACCGTTTCGCTGGAGGACCGATCGGTGGAGGAGTTGCCCTATGGGCCGGCTCTCACTGTGTCGTTCGGCCCGGAAGGAGGCGCCGTCATCGGGCGGTACGGGATGGTCACGAGGGAGCCTGCGTACTGGAAGCGCTATCGTGGGGGGACGGCAGGCGATATCTGGATCGATCCGTCCGGTGCGGGTGAATTCCGTCGGCTCCTTACCATCTCGGGGAATGTTACGCATCCGCTTTGGCTGGGAGACCGGATCTACTTCGCTTCGGACCACGAAGGTATCGGCAATCTCTATTCTTGTGATCTCTCCGGAGCGGACGTCCGACGCCATACCGATCACTCGGACTACTATGTGCGCCACCCCGCGAGCGACGGCCGGCAGATAATCTACCATGCCGGCGCGGATCTGTACCGGTTCGACCCGACCGCTGATCGCAAGGCACAAGTTCCGGTTGTGTACGCAAGCCCAAGAAACGGCCGTCACCGGAAGTTTGTCGACCCGGCGCGGTACCTGGAAGGGTATGCGCTGCACCCGCGGGGACATATGCTCACCTTGACCACGCGTGGGAAGCCTTTCGTACTCGGGAACTGGGAGGGGGCGGCGGTGCAGCTCGGAGAGCCCGACGGGGTGCGATACCGCTGTGCGCGGTGGCTCGCCGACGGAGAGCGGATTGCCGTGATCTCGGATGCGGCGGGTGAGGAGTCGCTCGAGATTCACGCCTCCGATGGACTTGAGAAAGCCCGACGGCTCGGAGAACGCGAAGTTGGAACCGATATCGGGACTCCGCGTAACCTCCAGGCGGCGCCGGTGGGCTCGCGCCTCGCGCTCGTCAACCACCGCTCCGAGCTCGTGCTTGTTGACCTGGAGGACGGCGCGGCTCGGGTGCTCGACCGGAGTCCGTTCAACGAGATTATGGGTTTCGATTGGTCGCCTGACGGCCGGTGGCTTGCGTATGACTGTTGGATCGGGGAGAACAAGAGTATCATCAGGCTGTACGACGTCGAGCGCGGTGAGATCCATGACGTGACTCGCGCCGCGGTAATGGACGTTTGCCCCGTCTTCGATCGAGAAGGCCGGTATCTGTTTTTCCTGGGGGTTCGTGAAGTTAAGCCCGTAATGGACGAGCTTCGCTTTGATTTGTGCTTCCCGCGAGCTGTCAGGCCGTACGTGGTTACCCTCAAGCGGGACGAGCCTTCCCTCTTCCTCCCGGAACCAAAGCCGCTCGGCGGCGACAAGCGGAACACCACCTCAGCAGGGGGATCAGCCGATTCCGGAGGATCGGCAGGCGCAGGCCGATCGCCCGATCCAGACGGATCAGCCGGCTCAGGCGGAGCAGCCGACCGAAGCGGAGTACCCAATTCCGGCACTCCCTCCAGCTCGCAAGGGGAGCCCCCTGCCCCGGTCGAGATTGATTTCGAAGGAATCGCCGACCGGATCGAAGCGTTCCCCGTTCCGGAGCGCCGTTATCGAGGGATCTACCCGCTGCCGGGGAAGCTGATGATTTCACACCTACCGGTCAGGAGTATGCTCGATGAGCCGGGGATCTTTGCGGCCGAGCCGGATTCGTCGGCAATACTCGAGCTGTTCGATTTCGAGACGCATAAGACCGAGACGCTCGTGAACGGCTTCGCCGATCTGACGCTCTCCGCGGACGGGAGCACCATGGCGTATCGCGTCGGCCGGAAGCTGCGAGTCGTGAAGGCGGGCGAGAAACCGGATGAGAAGACCGCTACCGACGAGCCGGGGCGTAAGAGCGGATGGGTAGATCTGAGGCGCCTGCGGGTTTCGGTCAATCCACCGTCGGAGTGGCGGCAGATGTACCGCCACGCGTGGCGGCTTCAGCGCGACCACTTCTGGACGCCGGATATGGCGCAGGTGGACTGGAGAGAGGTCTACGAGCGCTACCATCCGCTGCTCGGTCGCGTTGGAACCCGAAGCGAGTTCTCCGACCTCATGTGGGAGATGCAGGGGGAGCTCGGGACTTCGCACGCCTATGAGCTTGGAGGTGATTATCCCAAGCCGCCGAACTACCGGATCGGCGGACTTGGAGCGGAGCTCGTGTGGGACGGGACGTCAGATCTATGGAAGATCGAGCGCATCTACCGCGGGGATCCGGCCATAGCCGAGGAGAGCTCTCCGCTTCTCCGGCCGGGCGTGAATGCCCGCGAGGGAGAGACTCTGATCGCTATCGACGGGTGCCGGCCCTCGGAACAGGTGACCCCGGCGGAGCTGCTCGTGAACAAGGCCGGCACGGTCGTGGCGCTCACCCTTGCGGACGAGGAAGGCCGGAAACCTCGAACGGTGCAGCTCCGGACTCTTAAGGACCAGGAGCCACTGTGGTATCGCGAATGGGTAGAGCAGAACCGACGTCTCGTGCACGAGCGGACCGAAGGGCGGGCAGGTTACATCCACATTCCCGATATGAGCGGCCGGGGCTTTGCGGAGTTCCACCGGCTCTTCCTTCAAGAGGTGGATCGCCAGGGACTCGTAGTCGACGTGCGATTCAACCGGGGCGGGATGGTTTCGGCGCTTCTGTTGGAGAAGCTTGCACGGCGGCGCTTGGCGTACGTGAAGACCCGGTGGTTTGGGGCCATGCCGTGGCCCACGCACGCTCCGCCCGGCCCCACCGCTATACTCACCAACGAGTGGGCCGCAAGCGACGGAGACATCTTCTCGCACTCGGCCAAGCTTCTCGGGCTGGGTCCCCTCATTGGTAAGCGGACATGGGGTGGTGTCATCGGCATTTCGCCTCGCGACCTCCTCGTGGATCGCGGGATTACTACGCAGCCCGAGTTCTCGTTCTGGTTTCTCGATGTAGGGTGGGGTGTCGAGAACTACGGCACCGAGCCTGACATAGAGGTGGAGGTTGCTCCTCAGGACTACGCTGCGAAGCGGGATCCGCAGCTCGACCGGGGTATCGCTGAGGTTGAGCGTTTGATACAGGAGCGGCCCGCCCCACAGCCGGACTTCGCGCCACCGCCGAGCCGCTCGGTTCCGAGACTTCCGAAAACGGACGGCGCATAGCCGGAGCTCGGGAGCATCAGACTAGAAGGGTCGCCGTGAGCGGTAGCGTCAATATGGACAAGCACGCCTCCATGGATTGGGCATCAGCGTGGGTGGGGGCCCACTTAGGAAGGAGAGGACGGAACAGATATGGCCGGCATTGTGTTTCTACGAACGAGTGAGCTCGAACGTATTGTTCGTTTCTATACGGAAGAGATCGGCATGGAGCTCTGGCTCGAGCAGCCGGGGATTCGGATTCTTCGTCACGAGAATCTCTTGGTCGGGTTCCAGGACGGCGTGAGTTCGGACACTGATTCGCTGATAACCTTCTTCTACGCAACGCGAGAGGAAGTGGACCGGATGTATCTGCAGCTCGGTGATCGAGCGACCACCGAACTCTGCGAGAACGATCGCTTTCGAATCTATAATTTCTATGCTACGGATCCGGACGGGCGGCGCATCGAGTTTCAGTGCTTCTTGCATGAGCTGCCGCCGTGGCGATGAAGCGTCTTGGCGGCCGTATCGGTAGAAAGGCCGTTTCGGAGTTCCATGTGGGCCGCCATGTTGAAGCTGTGCCTAAGTAGCGCCGCTTGTGTTGCACGCCGGACGCCGTGGGAGGGTTGTGGTCAGTGCCCGGCGTGACCCGAGACGAAAAGCTACGGTATAATACGGTATAAGATTAGTGCCCAAAACAGCGGCGCCCGGGGACTGAAAAGCTTCAAGCCGCCGGGCGCGTAGCGGAATGCCGCCGAAGGGAATCGAACCCTTGACACACGGATTTTCAGTCCGTTGCTCTACCGACTGAGCTACAGCGGCCTGTTCAGATACAAGCCGCATGCTACGGGAGGACGGGAAAATTGTCAACCTCTGGGCGGTGGTTCCGCAGGGAAAGCGCAGTTAGACGAATTCGTTTGGCGAGCGGAGCCGAGAAGCTTCCGGAGGGAGCTTCCGCCTCTCGCAGAGTGTGAGCGGGACGCGTCGACGCCGGGAATGCTCACGCCGAATTGACCCGTGCCGCACTACGGGCTATCCTGTGACAGGGTGGGGAACTATGCAGTTGAACAATAAGCGTGCGGAGGCCTATCTGCGGGCCATGGGCAAACGTGGACGGTCTGAAACGCGTGCCGGCGGGGCCGGAGACGGTGCGGCCCACGACGAGCCGGCTCACGGTGACCAGGTCCAAGACGGCGGCGTTCAGGACGAGCAGGAGCCGGAGCGTCACGCTCAAAGAAGCCGCAGTCGGGAAGAGCGTTTCCGTGAGGGGCAACCCCGGGATTGGAAGTCCTGGAGAAGACCGGCTCACACGGGTCAAGGGCAGGAGGAGCGTTCCAGGAAGGGGCGAAAACGAGCGTCGGATCAAGCGCCGGACCTTGACCAAGCGCCATACCCGGAACAAGCTCACGACTCGGAGAACGGAGTGGCGGCAACGGGCTCGCCCACCATTCACTCTTCCGATCAGCGGGGGGTCCACTCATATTCTTTCCCGAGCT
>PWGF01000101.1 GCA_003554375.1 Spirochaetaceae bacterium | reverse complement strand
CGTGCCACACGCCGCCGGCCGGCCATCGAGTCGGTCGGTTGGAAAACGGCCGCTTACGTCTGCATGCTCGCGTTCACCGTGCTTACCATCGCGCCGCTGGTGTGGCTTGCCTACAGCTCGTTCAAGCCGCACCCGGTCATCGTACGCAACATCTTCTCGCTGCCCGAAAGCCTCTATTGGGAGAACTACACAGTCGCCTGGACACGCGGAACAATGGGCATCTATTTCGTCAATAGCATCATTTATACCTCTACGGCCACCGTACTGACGACGCTGCTCGCGCTGTCGGCCGGCTACGGGCTGGCCAAATTCCGGTTCCGCGTCTCGGCGCTTGTCTACGGCGCGTTCATCATGGGGCTACTCGTTACCCCACACTCGGTGCTCGTGCCGCTGTTCATTCTGGAGACGCGCGTCGGTATCGACAACACCCGCGCCGGCGTCATTCTGCCGTACATCGCCTTCGGCCTGCCGTTCTTGGTCTATCTGGCGACCTCGTTCATCCGAGGCATACCGGACGCCTTTGAGCAGTCGGCGCTCTGTGACGGGGCTGGATACTTGCGCATATTCCGCTCCGTGATCGTGCCGCTGTCGACGCCGGTGGCCACGACCATGCTCATCTTCGCCTTCATTAGCAACTGGAACGAGTTCGTCTTCGTATTCACGCTCACCAGCAGCCCCGCGCTGCGCAGTCTGCCGGTCGGCATCAATGCGTTCGCCGGCGGGATGACGCGCGACTTCGGTCTCCAGTTCGCCGCGCTGATCATTGGCACGGTTCCAATGATCGTTTTCTACATATTCTTCCACGAGCAAATCGCTCGCGGATTTGCGGCCGGTGCGCTGAAAGGGTGAGGACGCGGCCGTTGCCGGAGCCGAAGAGAGCACAGGAGACCTCGGCGTGCGCGCGTCGGTGTACCGGAGCTGCCCCCGGTGGGCTCTCCCGCGGAAGAGATCGGAGGGGGCCGAGCGAAGCGAGGCGTCCCGCCGCCGCATCCGGATAGAGGACAGCTTCGTCGGCACGCTCTGAGCGCACGAGGAGGCGCGGCGGGACCGAAGCCCCGGAGAGCTCGGTCCTGAAGACGGCGGGCGGATGGGAGAAAGCGGAGGCGCCAAGCGGATGGGCCCGCCTGCGCCGGAGGCGAAGCCTGCGGCGCAGGTTGTGGTCGCGCTGGCGGCGACGCCTGTCCTGCGGGGGCCGCCCGCGGGCTTCAGGATCCGCCCAAAGTCTGAGCTCTGGTACTTCGTGCCAATCAAGGCTATAGTGCGGCACGGCGCTATGAGTGCGCCGGGGAACGGCGCGGAGAGGCGGGTGGCTCGAGAGTAGGCATGAGCGCGGAGGAAGAGCGAGTGAGGATAGCGGGAAAGCGGATCGGCTGTGGCGTAGCAAGGGCCGGGGGCCTGGGCATGGCGGCTCGGCGGGGAGTAACGGGGCTGCTTGTGCTGTGCCTCCTTCTGACGGGAAGCCTGGTGAGCGCCGTGGCGGGGCCGGAGTTGGGGGAGAGGGAGCAGCTGGAAGCAGCGCTGGACGAGCAGATCGCGCGGTACGTCGAGGGCATGGGCATACCTGGCTTGTCGGTGGCTGTGGGTCGAGGGGACGAGCTGGTCTATAGCAGGAGCTTTGGAGCGGACGTCAGCGGCGAAACGCGGTTTTACATCGGCTCGGTGAGTAAGCCCTTTACCGCGGTTGCCGTGGTGCAGCTGGCACACGCGGGAAAGATCGACCTGGACCAGCCGGTCTCGAGCTACGTGCCGGGATTCCGGCTCTCGGACGGTGTGACGGTGCGCCACCTCCTCCGGCACAGGAGCGGGATGAGCGACCTGGATTATATCCCTTCCCTTCCGGCGGGCGCGAGCTTTGACGACCTGCTCGAAGAGATGGGGAACGAGGGGGCAGTGAGCGGGACGCCGGGTGGCGAGTTCGCGTACTTCAATACGAACTACGCACTTCTGGGCGCGCTGGTGGAAGCGGTGAGCGGCATGAGCTACCCGGAGTACGTCGAGGAGCATATCCTCCGGCCGCTGGAGATGGAGAACACTTCGGTGCGGGGAGTAGTGGACGCGGAGAGCAGGTTGAGCTTTTTCGGCTTTTCGGTGCCGTACCGGCAGCCGTTTATTGCATACGATCTCCCGGGCGGATTCGTCACCTCGACTCCGGAAGACCTCATCCGCTTTCTGGAGGCGTTCCGCACGCGTGCTCCGGAGCTCGGGGCCTCCCCTCCGGACCTCGCGGAGATGGAGCGCGGGGAGCCGTACGGTCTGGGATGGTTCACCGGTCCGGTAGCGGGGCGTCCCGCGGTGCACCATGGTGGCACTCTGGTCGGCTACGGCGCGAACGCGGTGGTGCTGACTGAGGACGAGTACAGCGTCGCGTTCACCGCCAACAAGAATCACATGGTCTACAGCGCCCTTCTCTATCCGAGTCTCACCGACGGCATTGTCTCGATTCTCACCGGCAGCGAGCCGTCGTCGCGTCTCTCTATCGTGTGGATCTACCGGGGGCTGCTTCTGGTCTTTCTTGCAAGCGTTGCATGGGGGGTGCGGAAGAGGATCAAGCGCGTGAGGTCGCGCGAAGAGCGGAGCACTGCTTGGCGCGTCAGGCGGCTCGTCGTTAACCTGGCGATTCCGGCGGCGCTGCTGGTTCTGATACCGCCGGCGTTCGGCGGGCTTACGGGACGGGGCATGACGTGGGACCTGGGCTTTCTGCTAATGCCGGACGTGGTAATCTGGCTCGGGATTGCGATGGCGTTCTGCCTGGTGGACGCGGGGATTCATGCGGTGCGGTTGGCTCAGGGGGGACGGCGGGAGCGGTAACCGAGGGGCGGCATGGGAAGGAGCGCGGGGCTCCGGTGGGCCGCTGACTCACTTCCGGCGGGATGGTATAGTATGGAGTCGTGAACCATGAGAGTGACGCTCGTGCGGTCGCCGAGCGGATGCGCAGAGAAGAGGATCAGCGACGGCGTGCGAATGAGGCACGGTATCAGCGCGCACGCCAAGAGCTCGATACGTTGATAGCGTGTGCCGCCGGCTTCCCAAGCGTTCGCCGGATTATTGTCTGGGGCTCAATGCTTCGCCCTGATCGGTTCTGCGAGATCTCGGACATCGATATCTGCGTGGAAGGAGTTAAGGCCCCGGATGAATGGTCGCGCCTGGAGCGAGCGATGCTCGAGACGACGACATTCCCTCTGGATCTGGTTCGGTGGGAAGAGCTTATCGAGCCTCACCGGGAAAGCATCCTGGCTCGCGGGAAGGTGATGTATGAGTCGGATTGCTGATTTGCGTGAGCTGCTCGGTGAGATAGATCGGTTCGAAGACGCTTCGAGGCGGCTGTTGTCGGCGCTCGATCATCTGATGACCAAAGATGTGGCCACCATCGGCAGGACTACTACCACGGGCGTCGCGGCTGCGGGACTCCTGGAGAACTTCTACACTGCGGTTGAGACAGTGCTCGTACGCATCGCGCAGAGCTTCGGCAACAACCTGCGCCCGGAGCGTTGGCACTCGGACCTCCTCCAGCGTATGACCGTTGGAGTACCCGGTGTACGTCCCGCAGTCCTCTCGGAGCGCCTCTACAGCTATCTGGATGAGCTTATGCGTTTTCGGCGCTTCAAGCGCTACTACTACCACCTCGAATACGACTGGACTCGCCTGGAGCACCTGACCGAGCTGGCACAGCGGGCGGCGCCGATGGTAACCGGCGAGTTTTCGACATTTCGTTCTTATGTGCAGTCCGTTATAGCCGAGTTAGAACGGCGGTGATGTACCGCTTGCACGGCGAGTGGCTTCGGGGTTTCCCCTAGGGCCAACTCCCAAACCCCCCCCCCCCTCCCCCCTCGCCCCCTCAGCCTTCACCGGTTTGACATCCTGCGATCTCCAGACAATGATAGCACCATTCAGGCTGCCCGGATGTTTGCACCCGGGTGCCGCGTGCAATATCGGAGGATGAGATGAAGATCGGAATCGTGTACGGAACAAAGAGAAACGCAGCGACGGCGGAAATAGTCGGGTGGATGTCCGAGTATCTGAGATCGCTCGGGCACAGCGTGGTATGCGAGAAGCCTGCGGACTTCGACCAGCTTGACTGCGATCTCTATATTCTGGGAACCGCCGTGTACGCCTTTAGCGCAAAACGGACCGGCATTGCGGCGTTTCTCCGGAAACACGCCGAGCAGATAGGCGCCCGCCCCACCGGGCTTTTCGTCGTGTGCGGCTCCGATCCGCTCGACGCCGGCGGCGCCGACAGGGGCCTCAAGGCAGCACTGAAGAAGCTCTTTCTCGATCCGGACAAGTATATGGCGAGCGTGGCGCGGCTGTTGCCCACCCCGCCGATCGGCACGACCTTCTTCAAGGGATATCAGGAACCCGGCGACCGAGAGAAGATCGATTTCGAATCGCAAAAGAAGCGTGCCGCCGAATGGTGTGACTCGCTTCTGGCGGCGGGCTCCCCGGTCGGCGCGTGAGGCGGGGCTCGGTGCCTTTGGCTCGATTGACGCATGGCTGTGCGCGATGAGCTTATCAGCCCGCCCTGGCCGGCCCGGACCGCCATCGGCATTTCCGAACCGGCGTTTGCCGGTGCACCGGTGGAAATCAGGGCAATTGCGGCCACTTGATACCGGTGGCTCGGATGCTGCGGGGTCTCCCGCACTCAACTCCCCGCCTCAGCTGTGGAGAAAATCCCGAACAAGCGACTTGAAGGTTTCCGGCTGCTCGACCATGACCGAGTGGCCGACGCCCTCGAGAATCCGGAGCGTTGCGCGGGGAAAGCTCTCGCCGGTAGCCCGGGCCACATCCGGGGTGATGAGAGCGTCTTGGTCCCCGACAACAACCGTCACCGGCGCGGTGAAGCTTTCGGTACGCCCGCGATAGTCGAAGCGCTCCAGCGCTCGAGCGTTCCCGCTGAAGGCGATCGGATTCATCTTCATGGCTTCGTCGGCAAGACGCTCAAGGAACGCCGGGTCATTTAGAGTTGGCGTGACCGCGCCGAGCGCTTGGAGCATGAGCTCGCGGTTCGACTTGTACTGCTCGATAATCGGGTAGTGCTCCTCCGGTGTCTTAAGGCCTCCCGGAGGGGCGGAATCGACGAGCATGAGCTTCTCCACCATCTCCGGATTCCGCACGGCCAGCGACATCGCCACCGCGCCGCCGAGCGAGTGTCCCACAACGGGAAGCGGTTGAGGCAGCTCAAGCGCTCTGATGAAATCGCGCATGTGGTCTGCATACCGGTCTATGTCCGCGGTGTCGATATGATCCGAATCGCCGAAATTGGGCATGTCCGGAGCGACCACGCGAGCACCCTCGATCTGCATAGCTCTCTCATACCAGAGCTTGGAGCCGGTGTTTCCGTGAATGCAGAGAACGGGCTTCCCCGTGCCGCCGACGCGATAGGAAATGCGCGTCCCTTCTACTGTTACGCTT
>PWGF01000443.1 GCA_003554375.1 Spirochaetaceae bacterium | reverse complement strand
TTACTGACCAGGTTCTCGAGCCGTATATCGAAGCGCAGCGGCTCGAGGTCTTCGATGCCGCAATCGAGGAGCTCTTCGGGCCACCGGAGCGGAAGGATGTGGAGTTCGTCCATGAGGACGATGATGTGACCATTCTCCGAGTGGCTCGAGACGGCGAGTTGTTGGGGTACGCTGTGGAGGCGGCCGGATCGGGTTACAACGCGCCTATCGAGGTGATGGTGTCGTTCTCACCGGACCGCTCGGAGATAACCGGCATGGTGGTGCTTGGCCACGACGAGACGCCGGGGATCGGCGACTTCATCGAGAAAGAAGATTTCCGGAAACAGTTCGTGGGCATGCCGGTAAGCGTGACTATCCAGGATAGCGATGATCCCGGGGAGAGTGAGGTCGAGGCAGTAAGCGGAGCTACTGCTACGGTGCGCGGCGCGTTGCGCGCGGTGAACCGGGCGATGGATGCGCTGGTTGAGCATGTGGGCGAAGCGTGAGGCTGCAATTGACATGCGCACTGCTGAGATCCCGGGAAGCTTTGAAGGTCGGGGTCATGGACGGTGATCGAGCGTCCGAGGCTTGCGCTAAGAGTGAGGAGGAATAGGAGTAATGGCACAGCGAAGCGTGAGGGCCTTTCAGACGGCCGCATTGCGGAATAACCCTGTTTTCGTTCAAGGGCTTGGGCTCTGTCCGGCCTTGGCAGTGACCAGTACGGCTGTGTACGGGCTTTCCATGGGGCTTGCAACAAGCTTCGTCGTTATCTGTGCGATGACAATCGCGACACTGCTGAAGCGATTCGTACCGGACAGCGTGCGCATTCCTGTGTACGCAGTGGTTATTGCGACGTTCGTTACGATTGCGGACCAGGTCATGCGGGCGTTTTTCCCCGACCTCTCGGCCGCGTTGGGTCCGTATGTACCTTTGATCGTTGTGAACTGCATGATTCTGGGCAGAGTGGAGGCGTTTGCCCGGAAGAACCCGGTTGCCCCTACCATCGGGGACGCCGTCGGAACGAGTGTTGCATTCACGGGAGCGCTTGTCCTGCTAGGTGCGTTCCGTGAACTCCTGGGGCAGGGGAACGTGTTCGGTGTGCAGGTGATGGGCGAGGCGTTTGAGCCGCTCGGCATCATGGGCCTGCCGACGGGTGCATTCTTCGGCCTGGCGGTTCTGTGGGCGCTGTTCAACGCAGCGCGGGCCCAGGGGAAGCAACAGGCAGTGGTGCGGCCATAGCCCGCGGCGTCGAGCTTCCGGGTGAAGAACGGGAGTCAGTCCGGGCGGGACCGCCTACGCTATGAGAAAGGGAGTACGCAGATATGGAATTCGTAGTACTGTTCGTTACCGCGGCGATTGTGAACAACTTCGTCCTTCACTACTTCGTTGGGATCTGCCCATACGTCGGAGTCAGCAAAGAGGTGGGAGCTGCCGCATCGATGGGGCTCGCGGTTATCTTTGTCATGACGCTGGCGGGCATTGCGGGATGGCTCATCAACAATCTCGTGCTCATGCCGCTTGGCCTGGGGATTCTGGAGTACGTCTCGTACGTCGTAGTGATTGCCTCGTTGGTGCAGCTGGTGGAGCTCTTTCTGAAGAAGGCGATTCCCGCGCTATATCGGACGCTCGGTATCTTCCTGCCGCTGATAACCAGCAACTGTGCCATCCTGTTTCTGGTACTCATGCTGGCTCTGGAGGAGTACGGCTTCCTTGAGTCGGTGTTCTTCTCACTGGGAGCAGGCGTAGGCTTCACGATTGCCATCGTTCTGATGGCAGGCATTCGGGAACAGCTGGAGCAGGCGGACATCCCGCGCGCTTTTCGGGGCGCTGCGGTGACGATGGCCATTGCCGGTATAATGGCGTTGGCGTTTTCCGGCTTCGCCGGCTTGGTTTAACAGGGTAAGGAGGCGACGGCATGACCATGGTTCTTTCTTCCGTTATTTTCCTGGGAGGACTCGGAGTTCTCTTCTCGCTGATGCTTGTCGCTGCTCAGCGGAAGTTTGCCGTGGATACCGATCCTAGAGTCGCACAGATCGAGGAAGCGCTGCCGGGCACGAACTGCGGTGCCTGTGGATATCCGTCGTGTGCTCTGTACGCGGAGGCGGTCGCGGGCGGTGATGATCTGGAGAAGTGTGTCGTTGGCGGGCAGGATACTCTCCGGGCGCTCGCGTCAATTATGGGTGTCGAGGTTTCCGACGCGCAGCGGGAGCCCAAGGTTGCCGTCGTATTCTGTCAAGGCGGTAGCGACGTCAGCTGGTTCCCGGGGGTCTATCGCGGTATCGAGGACTGTGCCGCCGCAGAGGCCGGCCAAGACGTAGCGAAACGTTGTCAGTACGGCTGCATTGGGCTGGCAAGCTGTGTTCGAGCGTGCAAATTCGATGCAATCCACATGGCACCAAACGGTATTCCGTATGTCGATGCGTCGAAATGTACCGCCTGCGGAGCATGCGTACGGGCATGTCCGCGTGACCTTATCGAGCTCCATCCTGTGAGTCACGAACATTTTGTGTACTGTAAGAGTCAGGATCCGGGCCCGATTGCCAAGAAGGTATGCGAAGTGGCATGCACCGCCTGCAAGATCTGTGTGAAGGCGGCGCAGAAGGACGACAACCCGAGCGCGGTGACTATGCAGGGGAACTTGGCGGTTGTTACGCCGGAGCCTTACACTGCAAAAGGGGAGTACGGCGACCGCTGCCCTACGGACGCGTATGCAACCGACCGGAACATGGTCAATCGGGATCGTGTACTTTCGACGATACGGGAGCTGCAGGGGACGGGAGTCGGTAGCTGAGGTCCGTGCTCCTGGGCCACCGTCGCAGCGAGCACCGACCCGGCCCCAGTAGACCGTATGCCTGGCTCGCGAGGGCACGATATGATCTATGAACGAGGAACCGTAGTCGGATCAGGAAGTGGCATGGTCTTTGTCCGGGTCGCGGGTGACGAGGGCTGTGACGACTGCCTGGTGCGGGAGGTCTGTAGAGCCAAGGACGGGATCCTCGAGGTTCCGACCAAGCCGGGCGCGGAGCTTGCCAAGGGGACGCCGGTTCGCGTGCGCATAGAGCGAATCGGACACTTCCCGATGGGGGCACTGGTGTACGGGTTGCCGCTGGCCGGAGTGCTAGTGTCGATTGGCATAGGAGCGTTCGTCGGCTCCGCGGTGGGATCGGAGGCGGTAACGGCACTGACGTCGTTTGGTTTGGCGGCCTTGACTATCGTTCTGGCCGTGTTCGGGCTTCGCCGTTTGGATCGGAAGGTTGCCGCCAAGATCCGTTACCGTTTGACGCCGTTAAGCCCCGCCGGCGTTGAAGAAGGAGAGAACGCCGGCTTCGCCCCTGAAGATCTTCCGGACGGGACCCCAACTCGCGTGTGATTCTCGAACCACTCGCCCCCTACCCAGTGGAAAACCAATGGCGGCTGCAGTACAATGGGTTCGCATGAGAACGGTTCCTCGGGGAGAAGCGTGACCAATGGATCGGTGTGAAACAGGGCCGGCGGTAGGCAAGGGACGACGTCCCGGGATGTGGCGGGAGCTCATAGGAATCGCGGCGGCGGCCGTGTTGCTCGCCGGCGTCGGATGTGGCCCGCGGGAAGTGTCGGAAGAGCGAGAGGCGCCGGTCCGGCAGGAGCTGCTCCTGGAAGACGAGTTCACTGCTTTTGTGCGGAGCACCGCGGGGGAGGTTGAGCTCGTTCGAGAGGAGGAGGTTGTTCGCGCGGCGCCCGGCCAGCGTCTGGAAACCGGAGATAGGGTGGTAACCGGGAGCGGGGCCGGAGTGGAGTTTCAAATTGGCACGGTGGTACTGGCGCGAGTCGGAGCGGAATCGGAGGTGACGCTCGGCGGGGTGCGGTATCCCGGTGAAAGCCCTCGCTTGTTGCTGGACCAGCAGACCGGTCGGCTGGTGGTTCGGAGTGATCTCGGTGAAAAGGCGGGTCTAAGCGTTCGCACGCCGGAGGCGGTGATCGATAGCGTTGGGACCTTGTTCGTGGTGGAGCGGGACGAGGAGGCGACGTCGGTCGGCGTAGGAGCCGGTCGGGCTCGGGTGCATCGGTCGGGGGTGGACCTCCGGGAGTTGGCTGATGCCGCCCGCGTCGAGGAGCTTGTCGACGTTATCGAAGGCATCAGTGCCGGGGCAACAATCGTGGACGCTGACGGAGCCGTCACGGTCCGTGCACAGGAGGTGGACGAGGCTGCCTCGGCATTGAGGGAGGTCAAACAGGAGCTGAAGACCGGGGAGGAGATCGTTCCTGAGATGACCGAAACACTGGCCGCGCTTCTCCGGTATGCGCAAGACCAACTGGAGCGCTCCGTGCCCGAAGAGCGGGAGTTGGGCGACGACGAGCGGGTTGAGATATCTCGAATCGAGGAGAGTACGTACTTGCGTCCGCCGGCGGAGCATGAAGCTGCCTCACGTGGCCTGGCTACGGTGACGATCCGTACGATTCCGGAGGACGCTGATGTTTTCTTGGACGGGCATACGATCGGAAAGGAGATCTACTCAGGTCTCTTTGAGCCTGGGCAAGAAGTGGAGCTCACGGCGTCACACCCGGACTATGAGACCCAGGCTTTCCGGGTGAGCTTCGAACCGGACTTGGATGAAGAGGTTGTGATCGAGCTTGATCGGATTCGGACGGTGGGGCCGGCGGAGTTTCTGCGTGCGGCTCGCCAGGGTAATATTGAAGAAGTGGACGCCTACGTGGCCGCTGGTGGCGATCCCAACGTTGCCGATGAGGAGGGGCGTAACGCGATCGCGTACGCTCTGGGAGCGGCTCACTTGGAACTAGAAGATTTGGCCTCATTCGATCCGCCTGTTGAGGTAATATCCATTCTTCTGGATCACGGGATCGATCCGGACCGTGCATTCGCATTTCAGGGACAGGAGCTGACTCCTTTGACGCTTGCGGTCCTCGGCGGAATGAGGGGGGCGGGCGTGCAACACCGGCTGGTCGAGATGCTCTTGGATGCCGGGGCGGACGTCACAAAGGAGGTAGAAGCACCGGGTCTCAGCGTTGATGCCTTCGGGATGGCGGTGATAATGGCGGCTGAAGAAGGGGCTGCGGACTCGGAGCTTCTGCGGCTTCTGGTGGAGTCTGGAGCAGATCCGAACCGGAAACTCACATACGAAGGGCGGGAGATGAATCCGCTCGTGGCGGCTGTAGACATTGGGGGGCGTGGCGGCGAGCTGAAAGCGTCGCTGGTGGAAGAGCTTCTGCGTCACGGAGCTGACCCCGAGCGAGAAGTGGCGATGTACGGACGCCAGGCGAACGCGCTGGATGTTGCCGAACGTCACGGCTTGTACCAGGCGCTGGCAGTGCTCAGAGGTTATCAGAGCGAGTGACGGCGCGCTTCGAGAGAAAGAAGACGGCCGGAGGCAACGGAGTGCCTCAAGGCCGCCTACTGCGCGCTTCCCCGGGCTTGGACGGTTACGCCGGGAG
>PWGF01000547.1 GCA_003554375.1 Spirochaetaceae bacterium | reverse complement strand
TCCCGGTATACCGTCGAGATGCCTACACCTTCTTCGGACAGGTATTGGAGCACTACATCCTTATACCGGTCTGCGTAGAACTCCCGTTCTCCTCGATGTACCGCATTGTATATAGTTGCGAAACGAGCCAGTACCTCAGCGGAAGCGCGATTGTAGCCGTACGCGCGCTCCAAATAGCCGGATACGATCAGCCGCACATTGTCGATGTGGTCCACGCGAGCCGCCGGATCGATGAGGAAGATGTCCGCGTCCAACCCATCGGTTGAGTCCGGATCCACGGCATGAATAAGACGGTATCGGCCAAAATACTCCCGCGTCGTACGAGTCCCGATCTCGAGCTCTCCCAGATGCTCCCCGATGGCCCGGATCTGAGCAACTGTGTTGACGAACTCGTACGGCCCTTCGTAGTTGATGAAATCGACTTCTTCGTCCGCAACTGTTTCCAACTCCGATTCATCAACATCAAGAGCCGCGAGAAACGGAAACGCTCCGACCGACACAAAGACTACAGCCACCAATACGAATCTCAGCGCTTGCATACGCCATCTCCTTGATCCCAACCACCTGTATGATAACCGGAAACCCCGGATTCGCAACAGGGGTTGGTCTTTTCGACCGAGAACCGGTCCGACAAGCCCAGTTCTTCCCGGAAGGCGTCCCCGTACGGCCCGGATTTTCCCCGGAGAACGTCCCCGTCTACCGCGAGCCGTTCCACCACGAATCGCCTCCGAATCCGAAAGCGACTTCCCTGGCACGACTCCGAAGGCTCGCTCCGTAAGGACCATCCATGATGGCGATTAGCAGGCGACTCGCCGCCGCTGATCGCCACCGGCCACTTTGCGCCTCCAATGCGGCCAAAGCCTCTACAACTGCCTCCGCCATAGCACCGGTGTCATGTTGGCGAAAGACCAACGCAATTGTCTCCACCGAAGCCCCATCCGAGTCCATACCTACTGTGCCAAGGCCGTCCACAATTGCGATCATGACCTGCCCATGGGTCTCTCTCCTACCTTGGCGAATCAACGCGCCCCTACTCGCTTGGTCTCCGATTCTCCCGAGCAATACCGCCGCTTCCGCGCGGACCTCCGGGGCCGCGGATCTTTCACCTCTCCTACCGTCCGCCGTCAAGAGCTCGACCAGCAATTCCCGGACGAAGCCGAGCTCACCTCGCAACCCTCCTTCTTGCACAGGCAGGCGTAGCTCGTCCAGCAAATCCTTCCGTGCCTCATCCGAGCTTGCCCGGGCAAGCTCCGTCCGGATTCGATCTGAAACGCCGTCGCCCCCCTCAGTATCCACTCCTCCAACCCTTCCGGCCCGGTTTCCCAGATGCCCGGCTCCCCGTGTGTTGAGCCAAAGCGAATCCCGGACCTCTTCGCCGTCGCCTACAAGAGAATGGAGGGGAGGTATCGAGAAAACCGCCCAGTCCGTCGACCCCACAGCAGCGCCTCCCTGGGCATCGACGGTCGGCTTCTTCAAGCTGCCTTCGGTGCGCGTATCGATAGTCCAGACCGTTTCGCCCATCTCCGACAAGCGCGCGACTCTTCCCCGTTTGTCGGCGACGATTATACCTCCCTGTGGGTATACGGCGATCCCAACCGCATCGGTAGCCACCGATGAGATCTCAACGCGGCGGAACATCGCCGTACTCGGGCCCTCGGTCTTCGCCGGTCGGTGCGCCTCATCGAGCTCCTTCGTACGGCGTATCTCCGGAGATTCGTCGGATCGTTCCTGCCGCTCCGACCCGCGCCCCTCATCTTGCAGATCCCCCCCGAAGACTCTCGCCCCCCTCCCGAGACCGGATCGCGCGCCGTCCGATTCGCTCGCGCCCCATTCAAAGACCGGATCTACACTAAGAAAGACCTCGCCTTCCGCGTCCCGAATCACGATGCGCCCCCCTGCGGTGACAAGAACAGCATCCACCCTCTCAGTATGCTCGTAGATTCCGGAGTAGTGAGCATCCTCCAAATGCAACTCAATGACCTCGCTCTCATTGCGGACGGACAACGCTCCGGCGGATTCTACAGGCAGGATGCCGGCGATCGCACCCTCGATCTCGGCGCTGTGAAGCCGCCGCCCATCCTGTGCGAATACCGTTATCAGCCCCTGCCGGTTGGCGACAATAAGATTGCCCTCTTGGTCCAGAACCGGCGGATAATCGATGCCTGCGGATAGCTCGACAGCCCAAAGTGCCCGCCCGGATTCATTGATTGCGCGCACGGTGCCGTCGCCGTAGCTCACAAAGATATACCCCATCTCCCCCACCGCTGTGCCCGTTATAGCGGTCTGGTCCCCTGACAACCGCCACGCCGGGCTTCCGGATCGATTCACGCTCAAGAGCTCACCGTTCTCGAGTGGAATCAACGCATTCCCCCCGGCAGATAGGGCCAACTCTCCGGTCGGCGCGGCGGGCAAATGGTAGCGCCATCTCCGAATGCCGAGGTTGTCCACTCTATATAGATGACGATCACCGGCGACAAACAGGATATCGCCGGACTCTGGATCCATGGCCACTGGAGTAACGGTGCCCCCGGAGGCGATATGTCGAAAGACGCGAACGCCGTCCGTCCGCACGTCAACGTCATCGTCTCCCGAGACATCGATTGTATTGCCCATGAGCACAAGCAACGCTAGAACGGCAATTGCGCCGGCGCTACTTCGACAGGAACAGGCCGGTGTTGAGATAGGTCGAGGCGTTATCCAAGGGCGGCCATCCCGCATCAGCACCATCCTGCGGAGTATACCATCCGCTTCCGAAGAGCTTGAACCCGTCTCCCGTCTGTTCGGATCGCCAAGGCGAACGCATTTGGATCAGTACGGTTCGACTGCGACGGCGAAAAGGCGCTGAAGCCAGTACTCACCCGTCTCAGGAGACCACCACGGGCCCCGGCAAGCGTCCAAGGCCGGTCGGTCGCCGCCGCGCCTCCAGGCGCGTTGTCCAACTGCGTTTGCCCTCTGTTCGGATCGCACTCTCTCCTACACAATTCCGAGCGAATACGGTATACTTTCGCCCTGTGTCCGGGCGCCATCTCCGCGACTACAACCGGATTTTCGGCGGCTTCAACTACCGCATGGTGTCGACACTATTCTCCGGAGCGTTCTCTATGAGTCCGCTGTCTACGTCTGCCACGACGAATACAGGATAACCGCGCTTCTGTTCACAGAGTAGCCGGCAGTAACGAACGCAGAGTCAAGGAGCAAGAAAATGTCCAATGCGAAATTGGCTGGGTTACCCACTATCAAACGCCTCCCTTCATACCTACACATTGTTGAGGGCGCAGCACAAGACGGGCATGAATACATCTCCGGTACCGTAATCGCTGAAGAGCTTGGTTTGGAGCCAATCCAGGTCCGAAAGGACCTTGCCATAACCGGGATAGTAGGAAAGCCTCGTTTGGGTTTTCCCGTGCGCGCTCTCATTGACGCAATCAATTCTTTCCTTCGGTGGAATGTCACCACATACGCGATCGTCATGGGAGCAGGCAGCCTGGGCACTGCTCTGATGGGCTACGCGGAGTTCCCGCGCCACGGACTTCACATAGTCGCCGCGTTCGACCCCGACTCGAGCAAGGTGGGGACTTCGGTACGCGGGACTCCAATTCACGACGTCTCCCGCTTATCCGCCGTGGTCCGGGATCTCGGCGTAACCGTGGCGATCTTGACCGTCCCTAATGGGCATGCTCAAACGGTAGCCGAAGAGCTGGTGGATGCCGGCATCCATGCAATCTGGAACTTCACCAACGTCAAGATAAAGGTACCGGAGCATGTCATCGTGCAGAAGGAGGACCTGAGCTCAGGGTACGCCGTCCTCAGCGTTAAGATGGGCCTCCACGCGGAGAACACCGCTGATTCCCGGCCAATCACCGGTGCGGAATCCTCGAGCACGGGATCTTCAAACGACGGACGTGGAATATAGTCCACCGTACTAGAACCATACTAGGGGAGAGCTGCGCTCCGTGTTACTCCGGCACGCTGGATGCGAACACATAACGCCGACAGCCTCATCTCCAACATCTGAGCGCTAACGGCTACTATGAAAACCGAACAAAACAGTAGCGTCCGGGCTCTGTCGGCGTCTCTGAAGAGACGCCGGGCACATCTGTGGCCCTGGCTCCAGAAACACGGCATCAGCTGCTACCGGATCTACAACAGAGATTCCGGTGAAGCCCCCATCGCCGCGGATATCTACGACGGGTACCTCCACGTCTTGTTCTACAGTCAGAAACGAGGCGTCACCCCCGGGCTGATTTCCGCTGCCACGAGCGACGTTGAGAACGAGGAGGCCGCGAAGCAGGAAGACAAATCCAGGCAAACGGCGTCCCCCAGGAACCACGCACGCTCCTCTCAGCCGGAGGTTCGGGCCAAAGCGCGTCGTCTGGCTGATACTGTAGCCCGGTTCATGGGAGTGCCCGCGGAACGGCTTTTCGTAAAGGTTGCCTCTTCCCGGCACACTGGCCTGATCCGCACACCCGTCAGCACTACCGGGCATACCGTCGAAGCGCACGAGGCTGGATTAAGCTTTGTAGTCAACCTCACGGACTATCTCCATCCGGGTCTTCCGCTGCACCACCGTCTTACCCGCGGCATGATCGGAGAAATCTCATATGGACGCCGAGTCCTCAATCTCTTCTGCGGTCCCGGCGAAAACTCCGTCTACGCTGCCGCCGGGGGGGCCGACCGGATCGTCAACGTCGATTCCGTTCCTGCCTTCCGGGACTGGGCACACACCAATCTCAAACGCAACGGCTTCGGGCCCGGACTTGTCGAACATCATGTTGTCGATATGGAAACGTATCTGCGGAGCTCACACCAGAGAAAAGAGCGATTTGACCTGGTAATTGCCGCTCCCCCTGCAACCTGGAGCCGAGAGGAAAACGGCGCACGCGTCAAGCTGCGCTCGCACCACCGCGACATCCTCCGTCGAATTGCAGACGTACTCCATCCGCAAGGAGAGATCGTCTTCCTATCAGATGACACCGGTCTCTATCTCAATTCCGCACTGAAGCGAGAGTTCCGCGTGGAAACACTCACAAATGAGACGACCAGCGAGGACTTCGCCAACCGCCGGGAGCATCAAGCCTGGCTCCTACAGCCGAAGTAGCTCCTCATCCACGAACGTTCCACAAGTACCAACCCCACCCGTCGTCGCCCAACCCTCACGAAAGGTCGGGCAGGGCGATTGCTCTTCCTCCAGGCTCGGCGAATCTTTCCGGCCTATTCTCCAAGAACGACCCGGTGATACCGTTTTTTGCCGGCCCGCAGCATCAACTCCCCTTCCCGGAAGTCGTCGGCACGCACGGTTTCTTCCAAGCTCCGGATCTGTCGCTCGTTGATCCGTGCTCCTCCCTGGCGAATCAAACGCTTGGCTTCCCCCCGAGATCCACACAGGCCGGTTCTCACCAAGAGGTCCACAATCTCGATGCCCTCTGCAATCGCGTC
>PWGF01000328.1 GCA_003554375.1 Spirochaetaceae bacterium | reverse complement strand
AGTTAGGGTGCTTGTGCCGAACGGCAACAGGGCGTCCACGGTGCGAAAGTTCTAAAGGAGGAAATCACAGGTGGCTTCATTTGACTACGACGTACTGTTCATGGGTTCGGGGCCGGGCGGCTATGTGGGTGCAATTCGCGCGGCCCAGTTGGGGAAGAAGGTCGCAGTGGTCGAAAGGGACAAGCCGGGAGGAGTCTGTCTCAACATCGGCTGCATCCCGTCTAAAGCGTTGATCAACCAGGCAGACATCTTTCTGCATCGTAAGAACTTGGAGGACTTCGGCGTCAAGCTCGATATGTCGGGCTTCGACTACCGCGGCGTTTATCGTAAGAGCAGGAGTGCTGCCGGCAAGCTTTCGAAGGGCGTATCGTACCTGTTGAAGAAGAACAGCGTAGACTACGTCGAAGGCGACGCCAAGATTTCGGGCGTGAACGAAGTCACGGTTTCAGGCGAGCAGGCGCTCACCGCGGAGAGCATTGTCATTGCTACGGGAAGTCGTCCTCGCGAGATACCGGGGTTTGAAATCGACGAGGAACGCGTCCTTTCTTCCACCGGTGCGCTGATGCTTCAGGAGCTTCCCAAGCGGATGGTAGTGCTTGGAGGCGGCTACATCGGCATGGAGTTGGCGTTTGTCATGAATGCGTTCGGCGTGGAGACAACCGTCGTCGAGATGCTACCTGAGATCCTCCCGTATTCGGATCCGGACAACGTTGCCGTAGCCCGAAACGTCTTCGAACGCCGCGGGATGAAGATCCTGACCGGGAGAAAGGCCTTGAAACTGGAGCAGGGCAAGAACGGTCTCAGCCTCACGACCGAACAGGACGGCGGAGGCAGTGAGACTTTGGAAGCGGACAAGCTTCTGGTAGCGGTTGGGCGAGTTCCGAACACCGAGGGCATTGGGCTCGAGAACGTCGGTATTCGACCGGAGAACGGATTCGTTCCCGTGAAGGATTACTACCGTACGAGCATTCCCAGTATCTATGCGATTGGGGATGTCGTGGAGGGCACTCCTCCGTTGGCCCACGTTGCATCCAAAGAAGGAGAGATCGTGGCGGAAACGCTTGCCGGTCACGCTCCGGAGCCGCGCGTCGACACCGACCTGGTGCCGGCGGCGGTGTACTGTGAACCTCAAGTGGCGGGATTTGGGCCTACCGAACAGGAGGCAAGTGAACGGGGCATATCGTATCGTACAGCGGTGTTTCCGTATCGGGGTGCCGGGAAAAGCGTTGCCATCGAGCATAGCGAGGGCCAGGTGAAGATCCTCTACGAGGCTGAAACAAGCGAGATTGTGGCTGCCCATGTGGTGGGCAAAGACGCCACCGAGCTGGTTCATGAGCTACTTCTGGCCAAGCGCAGCGAGCTTCTCCCCACGGACATCGCGACAACGATCCATGCGCATCCAACGCTCTCGGAGGCCGTAATGGAAGCGGCCCGAGCGGCCGAAGGGTGGGCTATCCACGCCTAGGGGCTTCCGCCCTCAGGCAATCCGCCGCTTCCTGCGATGTTGCGGATTTGATAGCATGTCTGCGGCATGAACTATCAGCGTATTACCGTTACGCTACTCGCACTCCTTACCGTATTTGCGATCGGGGCGGTCTTACGTTTGACCGCCTTGGTCGTTCTGCCGTTAGTTATCGCTATCCTTCTCAGCTTCGTTCTGAACCCGATTGTGACGTTTATCCATCGCGTCGGTGTTCCACGACCGCTGTCGGTTGTAGTCGTTATGGCCATGGTGTTCGGCGTCGTGACGCTTGGGTTCCTCCTGCTATATACCAGCGTACAGAGCCTGATTCGGCGCTTCCCCGGGTACCAGGCTCGGCTGATGCAGCTGATCGACGAGCTCATTGAGACGGCTAACTTGCCGCCGGAGATGGTGAGCGAGATGAACCTGACCGGCAACCTGAGCGCGATGGTATTGGAGCTGAGTGGGAGTGTGGTCGAGGCCGTTGGAAGTCTGTTGATGGTGCTGGTTTTCCTGCTGTTCATGTTGCTGGAGAAACCGTACATGCGGGGGAAGATGGTCGAGGCGGTACAGGTGCCGCGTACGGATCGGATCGTACGGGTGCTCACCTCCGTAAGTCAGCAGATCGCCGGCTATCTCTCGGTGAAGCTCCTGGTTAGCTCTCTCACCGCGGTGATCGTGTATATCAACTTCTCGATCATCGGCGTGGATTTCGCGATTATCTGGGCGTTACTGGCTCTGCTGTTCAACTTCATCCCGAGCATCGGATCCATCATCGTGACTGTCCTGAGCGGCCTTTTTGCTCTCCTTCAGTTCGCGCCGGAATGGAATCTGGTTATCGCCACCGTTGGGAGCATGGCGTTGACACAGTTCCTCATCGGGAACATCCTCGATCCCAAGCTTCTCGGCGATCGCCTAAACCTGAGTCCCATTGTGATTCTGTTCTCGCTATTGCTATGGGGATGGGTATGGGGTACGGTCGGGATGTTCTTGGCGGTGCCGATCACGGTCGCGATCAAGATCACCTTGGAAAGCGTACCCGGACTCGAGTGGTTGGGGATTCTCATGGGCACTGGGAACTATCGAGAACGCGGCGAGAAAGGGAAGTGGTACCAGCGAGTCTACGGGATCAAGGGAGTTCGGGTTTCAGAAGCTACACGGCAAGACGGAGGCCCGGCTTCGGCTGAGGCCATGCGGCAGGAGGCGGGACCGGAGGAAGAGCGCTTCCAAGCGGGCGACGGCACTGTACCGAACCGTGCGGGCGTGCATGATGGCGGCCGGCATGCCCGGACTCGGACGCGGGCGCCGGGTGACCTTGACTGAACATCCGTGAATCCTGTTGTATGCCGTAAAGCCCAAAGGCATGCGCTACGAACGGGGACAGCCAGGAACAGTCAGAGACTGAGGAGAGATCATGGCGGACAACAAGAAACGTATTCTTACCGGCGACCGACCGACCGGACGCCTCCATTTGGGGCATTACGTAGGGAGTATCCAGCACCGTGTTCGGCTGCAGCATGAATACGAGTGCATATTCATCATAGCGGACCTACACACGTTGACCACCAAACCGGAGCGGGAGAATGTGGATACGATTGCCGATAATTCGCGCGAAATGGTGGCGGATTATCTTGCATGTGGAATCGATCCCTCGGTTTCCCGTGTCTATCTGCAGAGCGCTATTCCGGAAGTCTACGAGCTGAATCTGCTGTTTGAGAATCTGGTGACTGTTCCTCGGTTACAGCGGCTGCCGAGCTTGAAGGAGATGGCGCGGGATGCACGTCTCAACGAGATGCCTTTCGGTCTTCTCGGCTATCCTATCCTTCAATCGGCGGACATTCTCCTGCCCCGTGCTCATCTGGTTCCCGTGGGAAAGGACAACGAGGCTCATGTCGAGCTTACGCGGGAGCTCGCCCGGCGCTTCAACTATCTGTATGGAGAGACGTTCCCGGTTCCCGACGTGTTGGTGCGCGGGGGAACGCTCGTGGGGACTGACGGACAGGCCAAAATGTCCAAGAGTCTCGGCAACGCCATTATGCTGTCGGACGATGCCAAGACCGTCGAGAAGAAGGTCCGGGGAATGTTCACGGATCCCAAACGGGTACGGGCTGACATTCCTGGGACGGTGGAAGGGAACCCGGTCTTCATCTATCACCAGATGTTTAACTCGGACACCACTGAGGTCGAGGAGCTGGCCGAGCGATATCGGCAGGGTAAGGTTGGGGACGTAGAGGTAAAAGAGCGACTGGCTGCGGCTCTCAACCGGTTTCTGGATCCAATCAGAGAGCGCCGGGAAGAGGTCGTGAACAGCACCGGCCTTGTGGACGAAATCATCTATGAAGGAACCCTCGCCATGCGCGAAGACGCGAAGCAGACCTTGGCGGCCGTACGGAAGGCGGTTGGGCTTTCGGGCGCATGGAACCGGATATCTCGAGCTGCAGAGAAGCGGCGGAAGAAGCAGGAAAAGAGCGGCACGCCGGTTTCGTAGTCGCCATCGGCGGAGGGAATAAGCCTATGCAGCCTGTTGACCCGTCGCACTTGGAGGCTTTCGAGAGCAAAGCCTTTTCGTTCTACGAACGTGAAGGCCGCGATTTACCGTGGAGATACGTAGATGATCCGTACGAAATCCTCGTAAGCGAACTTATGCTGCAACAGACGCAGGTCGGGCGCGTCTTGAGGAAGTATTCGAGTTTCATGACTCGCTTCCCGACGATCGAGGAGCTTGCACGGGCGGACTTCGCGGACGTGCTGCGGCAGTGGCAGGGGCTCGGTTACAACCGACGGGCACGTTCCCTTCATCAAGCAGCCGGCCTCATCGTGGATCGCTACAATGGAATCGTACCGGAGGATACTGGCGAGCTTGCTACTCTTCCCGGCATCGGACGCTATACCGCGGGTGCCATCGCCTGTTTTGCCTACAACCGCCCCGTTCCGTTTTTGGAGACCAATGTTCGACGCGCCCTGATCTACGAGTTCTACAACGATGCTGAGCGGGTTCAGGACCGGGAGCTACTCGCGTATGCAGCACTGCTGGCCGAAAGAAATCAAGCGAAGGCCAGACGATGGGGATACGCGCTCATGGATTATGGCGCCGCGCTGGGGAGAAGAGTTCCCAATCCCAATAGGAAGAGCGCCCACTACACGCGTCAAGCTCCGTTCGCCGGATCCGATCGCCAGCTGCGCGGGAGAATCCTTCGGACGTTGGTGGAGCAGGAGGCTCCGGCTGAAACCGAGAAGCTCATAGCCAAGGCCGGGTTTCCGCGAGAGCGAGTGATGGCACGATTGGACGATTTGGCTGCCGAAGGGCTGATCGTTAAGGAGAACGGGACGCTGCGTCTTCCGAGGCAAGGCGACACGCCTTCCGAATGAGGGCGCGGTGCCATCGGAGTAGCGAGCGTTCGAGCTGCGGCTTGTCGCCTTTTACGTCTGCAAGCACCCGGAAGACAGGCTCAGTGCGGGAGCCCCGCATCCAAACGAAGCCTACTGCCTGGCCGGAGCGTTGTAAGAGCCGTACCGTAAACCCGCCGCTATGATCGCCCGTGCGGTTTCCCGCGCCAGGTCGCTCCTCCCGGCCTTCGTGGTTCACGATTCGGTAGGCGGTCACGGAAAGGTCCTCAGTGACCTCGAGCGGCAATTCCTTCCACGCATCCGGCAGCAATCGTTCGTACGCTGCCTTGAGCCCCGCATGCGACACCTCTCCGATATCGATGACGGCTTCCGGATCTCCGGTACCGGTCGTACAAGCCGGCGGTAGCAGCCCACGGCACTCTCCGAGCCTGTCGAGGGGGCGGATAGCTTGCTTCGTTTCGGCCGGTGTATCCGTCCGAACGTCTGCACCCGGGGCCGCCCCACCACCCGTGGGGGCCCCACCACCCGGGGCCGCCGTTTGTGCTCGCGAGCCTCCATCCGGACCGCTGACGTCGAGGGGGCGACCGCTGCCGAGGCTGAGCCAGACCTGGAACGGAGAACGAGAACGTCCCGGT
>PWGF01000390.1 GCA_003554375.1 Spirochaetaceae bacterium | reverse complement strand
TTAGAATTATAAAAAAAGTTTGCAAGCCTTGGAAGGGATTTGAAATAAAGTACAGGATACCGGACCCACTTATTTAAAGGATTCTATTTATTTTTTAATTTCCTTCCGCAAATTCTGAAATATCTATAAAGTCCACTTTCTCACTGTAGTGGTCTTTGTAAAAAATTAAGTGTTTCGGTTCTTTATCTTCAAGCACTTCAAATACTATTCTTCCTTTCTTTTCTTCCTCGGGCCTAATACTACTTGGTAAGCTCTCCAAACGCTTCAAACTGCTATATAATGATGCTGGATTGTATCTTGTTTCGTCTTTCATTTCTATCTTAGTAGCAACCTCCAGATACTCTACTACACTCCATCTTTCATTTCCTACATTCTCCGCTGTTAAGTTTACTTCTAAAAATTTATATCCTTCATCCGGTTCTTTTGGAATGGAGGAAGGGCCTGCATAATCAACTTCAGTTACGCTATCTACAGTAAACTTTATTTTACCATCTATTATAGCTTCGTGGGGTTCTGAAGCTTTAAAGGTAAAGAAACCAGTTATCTTTTCCACTGCTCCTCCAACCGAATCAGTTAATTGGTATCTCACAGTAGGGTAAAACATCAATCCAAATATAGTCATTGCCACTACCATTGCTATTATCCATACTGCCATGTGGCTTAGTATCCTGACCAGGTTAAACACCTAAATTAATACATGTTTTTAATGGTTTATATCTTTATTTTTCTCCCTGATTTTAGGCACTACATTTCTTTTCTCTCTTTCCGTCAGTTAATCTGAGTTGGATTCTTTTTCCTTTCCTTTTTTATATCCTGATTTTAAACCCACATAAAGACCGAAATAAGTCGCTATTGACAGGGCTATGGTTTCCCCGCTAACACCAGAGGCGAATGATATAAATATTATTACTGTTAAACCGAGAACGTGCCATGCTGAAGTAGGTACATCCTTTAAGTTTTTTATAACATCTTCTGATTCCTCTTCAGTCATTTGTTTTACCTCATTGCGTCGACTATGAAGAATAGTGCTCCTGCTAATATGGCTGTGTAGGCGCTCCAACCTACATTTAGATGGGCAACGGATGTGGCTAAACTACCGTACTCTGATGTTAATAGATAGTTTAGTTCGTCTATGAATAGGAAGTTTAGGAATGCGTAAGCAAAGCAAAGTCCTCCTCCTATGTTGCTGTTTCTGTAATGTATGAATCCGAATATTCTAAGTAAGAATATGGCTATAGCAGATAGTGCAGCTCCTACTATTAATATTGAGTACAGTTGAAGTTTCCAGTACAGTTGAAGTTTCCCTTGGTTTAGAGAGTGGTCTTCAGGGAGGTCAGGGTTAGTTAACATCCTCATGAGGGTAATAGACGTTGGTCCTTCTATGTTCTGCCCTAATACTGAGACGGACATTATTGGTTGGAACATAGCTATTACGAGTATCGGGAGAGCCACCTTCGCTCCCCATCTTCTCCCACCGCTATATCTCCTCATATGTATCCTTACTCCACACTTTTACTTTGGGATTCTACCAGGTATCAAGCCACCTAACTTAACTCTACCTACATATATTGCTGCTATGAGGAAGAAAAACCCTAAGAGAATAAGAACATTTCCTATTAGGTCTTTACCTTCAGTTAAGAGTTCTCCTCCAGATAAAAAAGTGCCTAATGCTACAATACCTAAGACAACAGCCAATACTACATTGTCCAGAAACTTCAAGAAACCCATTTTAATCACAATTAAAATGATGAACTCTTAGTTTAAATAATTTCCTAATCTTGAATTGGTTAGAGTGAAAGATGTAGTGCCTAAATCTTGGAGTCCTTAAGATAAAGAACTACTCTTTCCTTTAGTTCTTTTATTATCTTCTTCTGGTTTCTTTAAGTGTTGCTTGGTTTCGTTGGCTAATTCGTTGATTTCTTCGATGTTTTCTTTCCTTATCTCCTTACTCATTTTGGTTAAGTTCTTACTGAGCATTGTGTACATACTTGAGCCGAAGGGTGTTAGGCCTATAGATTCAAGTAGTTTAATGGGTTCTACTCCTATCTCTTCGCAGTAGTTTTCAAAGCCCTGTAAGATACCATTTAGTTCCACGTAGGTGTTTTGGTATGCGAAGAAGGTTCTCCAGAAGCTGTTTTCATAGATCTCCTGATCAGGATTAAATTCCTCATGGTCTTCATACCCTAAACTATGTAAAGTTAATAATAACCGTAGATATGCTTCAAGTATGGATTCATAAACTCCTCTTATAGCTAAAAACTGAATAAGTGCATTATACCTATACCTTTGATCTATCATTTTATAAGTGTATTTAGGACAAGTTTCTACCAATCCTTCCACAACTTTTTCTTTTCCTTGAGCTATTGCCTTTAAAACAAGCCCCGCTCTCTCCTCAGGGGAAAGTTCTTTATAAACTCCTTTCTCTACACTCTCAAGTTTTTTAGTTAAATGTTTCACTTACTGTTCACCTCATTCATTTTTTCCAGCAACTCAAGCCTTCCTTCCAGTTCCTCAATCTCTTGATCCTTCATTAACTTCCTATAAATATCAGCGAGATAACCAACCGACTTAATCCACTTAATCCTAACCCTCTCTTTAGACTCATCATAAACACGACCAGACTCAACCTTCCGAAGAGCCTCATCCAAACATATCTCAATCCGCCGAATAATCTCAGCCCGATGCGGGGGGCTATACGAACGCTGGGAACCTACGGACTCCTCACCCATAATAATCTCCTTCCTGCGGTCTACTATCCTTCTTAATCACGTTCATATTCCTTTGGTTTTCCCTTAAAAGTTCAAGACCTGACTTAAACTCAAGAGGATACCAACGACCCCCAACCCGAACAAACTTACCATTACGAATCTCTTTACTCATACTGAAACACCCTCAAACTTCTTTAACAACTCCTTCATCAACCGCACCATCCGCTCATAACCATTACTAACCTTCAAATAATCCTCATGAATACTCTCCTGACTATCCTCAAGAGAATCAAGCCTCGAAAGCACACCACTAACCGCAACGCCCTTCTCAATACTCCTTAAGAAAGTATCCGCAGAACAATTAAGCCGAGTAGCCCTAAACTCCTCACGAACCCTATCCCCCTTCTCATAAACCTTTTCCTCAATCCCACTAACCACATCCCTAACAGTTATAACCTTATCAGCATCATACCTAATCCTCAAATAATCTACATTCGCCTCCACACTCCTAACTACTAAATCCCTGAAATCAGGTCTCCAACCAACCTTTCTTTCAACCTTCTCACAAAATAAGTGAAGTAAACAACGGAAAGCATCCAAAGTAACCGGCGGCTCAGCATCCACCCGACCAGTAACCCTATGATGAGTCTCACCTACTTCAACACACAACCCAGCAGAACCAAAGTCAAACGACTCCTTATCATGAGAAACACTCACCTCTTCAGGAACATTAGCCAATACTACAACATTATGGAATCTTACCAATTTACCCCTGTGGTGTTGTTTAGTTGTGGAATAGTATCCGTTTTGATTTTCCAGTTTCCCTTTGTTTAGCAGTTTTGGGCAGTAGTTTCTCACAGTACTGGGGTTTAACCCGCTGAGCTTAGCTATTTCTTTAGGTGGAATTCCTTCAGGATGTCTTTCTACTATTGAGAGAATCTTTTCCATCTTCCTTTCTTTACTACCACGGCGGGGTTCCCCTCTCTTGTCCTGACTTTCAGTCATTGATTCACCTTCTTGAAGTTCTCCAGTGATTTCATGATGTCCTCTCTGCTTATTCCTTCATTTTTTAATTCATTGTATGCTTGTTCTTTTGCTTTTTCAAACTTTACTAATATCCTTAAGAGTGTTTCATCCAGGTCTTGTACTCTCATGATGTATCAAACTCCCTGAGTTTTTCAAGTTGCTCTATTAATCCTCGTCGTACACCCTCTGCTTTTGTGAGACCCAGTTTGCTACATATTTCATTTAATCGTTCGAATAGTCCTTCTGATATTTCGAAGGTGAACTTAACTCGTTTTTTCATGTTTTCACCGTATTAGTTTATATACTGCGTACGACCCATTCTTTACTGACAGATACTGTCCCATTTAAAAAGAGGTAAGACAATGAGCAAAAATAATAAAAAGATTGAAGGTGGCGAGAAAAGAACAGGTAGAACTGTAAATCAGAAGTGTGAATGGATAATAGATAAGCTGAAGGAAGAAGCATGGAAAAAGTCTGAATTGAGAGAAACCTATCATAAAATTTTCGGGGATAGTGATAGGACATTTAATAGGAATTTAAACATACACGTATATTCAGGGGTTGTTAAACAAGATTTAGGGATGCTGTACTTTCATGAGCATTACAAGGAGAAATTTTATAGTAAGGAAGAGTATGAGAGGTACCTGGAGCACTCCAAAAAAGTTTTAAAGTGCTTACCTGAAAACGGCAAAATTACATTTGATACACTCTCAGATATGATGGACACACTGGACGCAGATGACTACAAAAGACTAATATTGAAAAAGAAGTTAGAATTAGATGATGACGCATTTGAGTATTTCTCTCCATTTAAACACCATTTAAAAACAGGATACCCCTACATATGGGGTAAGTACCAAGAGTACGAGAGAAAAAAGGAAGAGATGGAAGACAATGAGTATTTATCTAAGCACAGGGTACATGAAAAAGCGAAAGAGATTATGCATGATATTGAAGTTAACGAAATTGGCAGTTTCAAAGATAGAGTTACTAAAACAGACGTAAAATTAGGGAACATTAGGTACACCTTGTCATTATTTTTGAGTAGTAAATACTGTGGAAAGACTCGTAAGGATTCTGAATATTTGGAGAAAGTAAAAGTAGTCGAGGGGAATACGAAGTATGTGGATAAGGGTCTTGGAGCAGAATGGACTCTGGGACACTCAAAACATTATAAAGAGATTAAGGCATTCCTTGAAAAATTAATCAAAGATAAAGAAATTGGAGACCTCTTCAAGGAAAATCAAGAGATTAAACAGAGGTTGAGGAATTTGAACGAGAGGGCAAGAAATAGATTCAAGTCGATAAAGATGGAAGTAGAAAACGGTACTACCCTGAAAGGAAGGTGTAAATTGTGCCCCATATTCGAAGTAGAGAAATGAAAGATAAAGAAGAGAAATTAAGAAGTATTTGAAGAAGAGACAGACAAACAAAATCACCCAGTAATCTAAAAGGACTTCAAGTAGACGGAGTTCTCCTCAAGTTTCCTAATTACACCTCTCAACCTTTCGTTCTCCATCTGCAGAATCAACTTACCCACATATAGAAAGAAATAACTATTTTCTACCAATCATACCAAGGAGCAGTTTCCTCATATTCCTACAAGTAGAAAGGTTATTTTTTGGTTCATGCTATCAATATAATAATAAACTTTAACCTATTTAAGCATTTACCCAATCCATTGCTACCTTTTTACGTATAAATAGGGGGTGACA
>PWGF01000355.1 GCA_003554375.1 Spirochaetaceae bacterium | reverse complement strand
TCTCCCCAGGAGATACCTGGTTTCAACTTCCGCACTCTCGTCGAGGTCATGGTCCAGCAGGCGGACCAGAAGCTCCTCCGAATCAGCGAAACGCCTGTCGTTATAGCTTGCCCAAGCAGCAGTGTAGAGCGCGCGGCCGGTTAGCCGGTGGTCCCCATATGCGGAAGCAAAATCCCGGAGAATATCCGTTGCGGTGCCGTATTCTCCTAATCGATACCGGGCGAAACCGAGGTAGAACAGGGCATAGGGCTCGATGGACTCGGCGTCATGACCGTCGGAGGCCTCCCGATGCTCCTCATAGAATCCCGAAAGCGCCTCGGCAGCACGATCGTACTCTCCGAGAGCTGTAGCCGACAGCCCGACCAAATAGTCCCGCCGGCGCAGAAGCTCCGGACGCTCCTCGTACCGTTCCTGTTCCTGCTCGTACGTCTCCGTCAGCTCTTGCGCGGCCTCAAGGACACGCTCGTGCCGTCCCTCCAAAAAAAGCACCTTCATGTACTCCAGTCGGCCATCCAGGTCGGAAGGCCGCGCCGAAAGATACTCGCGAAGAGTTCTTCCCGCGTCCGAATAGCGTCCCACCGTTCGCTCCGCGGCCGCCCTCAGTCGGAGGAGCTCGGTGCTCAGCCCGCCGGTCATCCCCTCGGAGAATATGGCCCCGATCGTGGCAAGCGCCTCGTCGCTGTCGCTCCGGCGGTGGCGCGCAAGCGCCAGTTGATACCGCACTTGACTCTCGAGCCCGTCCACCGGGTCTTCTTCGAGCGCCAGAAGGAACATCTCCTCTGCGCGCTCGTACTCCCCTTCGGCAAGGTAGAGGGCGCCCAAACGCGCGGCAACCCGCGCCCGCTCGCCGGTGTCGCGGGCTTTCTGCTCCTCCAGGATCTCGATTGCCCGGCCACGCTCGTCGCGCCGTTCATCCAGCTCCGCTAGATAGAGCGCTACCGCCGGCTCCACTTCCGTACTGTCGCGCAAATCCCAAACTCTCTGAAGGTACAAGCCGGCGCGGTCGAAGCGTTGGCGCCGAAAGCTCTCGATTCCCGCCCGGGTCCAGAAATCCGCCAGAACACGCTGTCTGCCGGCAAGCCGCTCCTCCGCTTCGCGTACGATACGGTCGAGCTCCTCGTCATCCCCGTCCGCCTGCGCCGTCTGAAACCGCCGTTGCAGCGCCACAGTAGCGATGTCAACCGAAGCATCCGATACGCGCTCGTACAACTCGATTGCTCTGTCTTGGCGATCGGCGGCACGATATGCTTCCGCTGCGTACAGCACAACCCGCCCGCGCCATCGCTCGTCCACCTGTTCGGGGTCGATCTGCTCGTACCACTCCAGGACGCGCCCAAAATCATCCTGCCGAATATACTCCACCAGCAGCAACGCAAGGGCATACGGCTCCGACTCCGGAGTCTGGGCCCCCTCCAGTAGCGCCTCCAAGTACGGCCGGGGAGTCTGATCCAGCTCCTGGGCGGCAAGGGCGCGGTAAAGGTAGGCCCGTGAGAGAAGATCCTCCTCCGGAGGCGATTCGAGAAATCGATCCAACGAGTCCGCGGCCTCCGCAAACCGCTCCAGCTCAAACTGCGTCAGCCCCATCCAAAAGGGAACGTATGCAAGGAAACGAGTGGACCGAAACCGGCTTTCCACGCGCCGCAGCGTTCTCAGCGCATTCTCATGGCGCCCAAGCCGGTATTGGGTGACCCCGATCCGGAACTGAGCGTCAGGAACATGCCGTGAGTACGGGTGGTTGCGCACCAGAGTCTCATACCGATCCAGAGCCAGCTCATACTCCTGATTCCGAAACCGTGTCTCCGCCTGCCGAAACAGATCGCGATCGTTCTCTCGCGCCTCGACCGCGAGCGCCGCGAAGACCATGAGCAAGAGGGGGATAATCTTCATACGACACATATGATACCCCATCCGCCACGTCTGTTCCAACTGTCGCGAGCAGTTCGGTAGCAAATCGAAGGGCGAATTTGCTCAATACGACGCGCTCACCGGCTGAAAGGCTCCGGTTGCCGGCAAGCGCACAAGATGGATGTAGCTCCCCGGATAGCGCCGGTAGAGGTTTACCACACCTACCGTTCCGCGTGCGTCCGCGACCGTCAGCGCGAACGTTCCGTCGTCGGAAAAATGGGGGAGCAGCACCACCACGTGGACCTGCTCCGGAGCGGAGCGATCCGGAACGAGCGACCTGCTCAACACCCCGAAGTAGAGCGTGCCCGGCTCCGCGAGAGCAAGGCGGTACATAACGTAACGGATATCACGAAGCGAGAAGCCGGCTCCGTCGACGTATTCCACTCCCGGCAGTCGCTCGGGCCCCACCGAACCACCCCCACCCCGCCGCCCTCCGACGGTGCTCCTCGCAACCGTGTCGGCAATGGTGCGCAAGCCGCTTGCAAGACGCGTTACCGCCGTCCGTGCCGCCGAGTCGCCGGATGCCCTCGCCGCAGCATGGTCACCGTCAACAGCGCCGTCAGCGTCGTGGAACTCCACCGGGTTCTCCTCTCCGATTCGGCTCCCCAGAAGCCCCTCGGCAATCCATGCAGCAAAGGTCAGCCCGCGGGCGGCGGGGAATAGGTCGTCGAGCACTCCGCGATCGCTGATTCCCACGCGCGCCCGGTCGAGTTCTCCAGGCTCCGCAAGCCCCGAATCGGGGTGCCAGGCGGCTTCGCCGCCGGCGCCGTTTGCAGCCTCCGAAGCTGCCGCCGGCGAATCATCACGCTCCGGGAACCGGTCAACTTCCGCCCGCAAGGCTGATGTCGTCTCCCGGACCGCCCGGTAGTCGTCTCCCGAGACCTCCGGATGGATGAGATCCCAGCGCACCGCATCCGCGGTAAGGCGCCGGAAGTCCGAGAAGTCCATCAGCAGGAGATCCTCGAAGGAGCGTGGAAGTCTCAGATCGTGATGAATCTCCCGGTCCATGAGGACCACGTCAAGCCTGGCCGAACGCGCGCCGGCCGGTCGAACGCGAATGAAGCTGCCCGGATCGGTGCGGAGGAACACCATCATGAGCTCATGCCGGCCATTCTCCGCGCTCCTCCGGATGACGGAGGTCCCGGCACGGTGTACGGGAGCACCCGCGGCCCGCCCCACGTGGAACACTTGGTAGACGTGGTCGTCGTCCTCTACAAGTCGATAGGTTACGGACTCGCGCGCATGCCTGACCGGAAACTTTTCGCCTGCCCGCCGCCGTGCCTCCCGGAGAGTTCCCAGAACCTGCTCCTCGAGCTCGCTCCGTACCGGTGCGCTATCGACAAACGAGTACGAGACGCCGATTCTCCCCGACAGCGACAGCACCTCGGGAGAGAGGAACAAGACGAGGACCGTGAGAAGAAGCCCTATCTTCGTGCAAGCTTTCACACCTGCAATCATCGGACGGTTTTCGGCGCCCATCAAGCTTCCGGCGAGGACCCGTCGGTGACGAAGAGGCGAGGGTTTGCAGCCATCCGCAGTACTGTGGGTCTGACGGCATCGATAACGTACGCTTCGCCGGCTGTGGTTTTGGGAAGCACACCGCCGGCCGAACACCGACGCAGAAAGGCCGGATCCACGTAGACCGGACCACGCAAGCCGAAGCGTCCATCCTCTTCCGGCACGCCGCGACACGATGCGCTCGCGCCAACGTACCGATGAGCCCGAACAAGAGTCGGATCGACGGGCGCGCCACGAGAGAGCGCAACCACGTCGGCGCGAAGCACAAGCGGTAAGAGATCCGGGCACATCAGTCGCAGAAACGCATCGGAGAACGGGCTCCGGCGACCGAAGATCCTTCCGGTCTCGGCAATATGGAGACGCCCGGATCGATCGAATCCCGGCTGTGGCGGCGACCACGCTAGGCGAACGCAGTCCGTCTCCTCCTCGACCTGCGCATACGTCCTGCGGTCACACAGGAAGAGTGCCCGGCGGCCTTCCTTCACCAGTCTCCGGAAGACGCGGGGCTGCAAGTCGAAATACACTTCGAGTACCCGAGCTCCGGTAGACGCGGCTCCAGCCGGCACGTTGCTTACCGGAACCGAAGCGAGCGGTTCCTCGGATGCGCGTTTCCGGTGAAGGGCGGCGAGGGGGGTACACCACCAGCCCGGGTACGCCGCCAACTCCGGCACCAGCTTCGATCTTCCGGCGGGGGAGAGCCCTCGCCATGCCTCGGCGAGCTCTTCCGCATCCGGCCGTGAAGCGAGAACGTCGGGGAAGCCTACCGCCTTATCCAACCGGGCGCGTAGCTCGGTGGCCTCGCGGCGCAGCTTCAAAAGCTGCCCCCGTACTCGATGCGCCGCATGGAGGAGCTCCGTACGAGGAGCTGCGCTCTCCTCCACGAGTCGCCGGCCGGCTCCCGCGATGGTATAACCGCGCCGTTCGATTAGATGCTTCATGCGCCAGAGTAGCTCGACGTCGCGATCCCGGTAGCGACGGCGCCCTCCCCGGTCCTTTGTGGGCTGCAGAAGCGGCAACTCATTCTCCCAGTAGCGCACCACGTGCGGCTTGAGCTCCAGGAGAGTGCATACCTCCCCAATCGTGTACCCGCTCATACCACTACCTCGGGTCGAAGCAGCGACCAGTTCTCCATGCCCCTACCCGCGAACCTCCAGGCGAATCGGTATGTTGGGAACGCGCAGGTCCTCTCGGATTCGGTTCTTGAGATAGCTCAGGTAGCTGTCCGGTATTCCGCGGGATCGATTGGCAAAAACGACGAACCGCGTCGGCAACACGCCCACTTGCGTCATATAGCGCAGCTTCAACGGCCGCCGTCCAACTAAGGGTGGCGGAGTATCCTCGACCCATTCGGCGAGTTTTCGATTGAGCAGACCGGTCTCGACCCGCCGGTAGAGCTGATCGCGGACGGCCGCAGCCGTTTTGAGAAGCTTGCCTACCCCTTCGCCGGTCTGCGCGGAAATGGCAACCAGCGGCGCAAAGCTCAGGACCGGGAACAGAAATGCAGTTCGGTCCTGCATCGCCTGCAACCGATTCGGAATATGCTCCAAGAGATCCCATTTGTTCAGGACGAGGATAACGCCGCGACCGCGGCGAACCGCAATCTGCGCGATCTTCTTGTCTTGCTCTACGATTCCTTGCCGCGCATCGATAATAAGCAAGACCACATCCGCCTCTTCCACCGCACGCGCCGCGCGATTCGCGGAGTAGTATTCGACATCCTCGCGAACGCGGCTCTTGCGCCTGAGGCCTGCCGTGTCGAGCACGCGGAACGTACGCCCCCGCGCTTCGAATTCGCCGCTCAGCACATCGCGAGTGGTCCCCGCGGACTCCGATACGATGGCGCGCTCTTCCTTGAGAAGGCGATTCAGGAGCGTGCTCTTACCCGTATTCGGCTGTCCCAGGATGGCCAGAGTAGTTGCCGCCGTTTCCTGTTGCTCCGCGCCGGTGTCTTCGCCGCTTGTATCGCTCTTGGGTTCACCACTCTCCTCGCGGGCGCCTACGGAAGGGCCGGACGGATCGAACGCAGGAGCAGCAGCATCGGCGGC
>PWGF01000098.1 GCA_003554375.1 Spirochaetaceae bacterium | reverse complement strand
CCTTCCGGGCCGGCGGCCGCCGCCGCCGGCCCGGAACCGGGTGCTCCGTTCCAATCCGGGACTCGCCGTGCTTCGCGCGCCCGCCTCCGCATGCGGGGTCTCCCTCCGGGAGCCTCCGCCGAGCCCGCACCCCGCTCGCCCCGGGATTTCCCCTCCGCCCCCTGGCGGCGAAGAAGGCCGTCCTCCCGGAGCGTTCCCCGCACCGCGGAGCGTCCCCCCACCCCGCGTAGCCTCCCCCCGCATCGCGTAGCGTCCCCTCGCACCGCGCTCTCGACTCGCCTCAACCCGATCCCGGCACCTATCGCCCCAACGGGGCACCACACCGCGCAACAGCTCGAGAGCTCAACAGAGCTGCGAATACACGCCCCCGGCTCCCGTGCTTCCGAGCGTACGGGTATGCAGTTGACAGCCGTATGCTTGCACGCTACTTCTCAATCACAGGAGGCGTTGCATGACCGCGACCGAATTCCGCCGGCGCCTGTACACGGTGCGTGCGGAGCTTGCGGAAACCGGCGGTACGGCTACCGTGGCGCACAAGGGGCGCAGATTCCGTATCGTGGCCGAGAACGCGCCGCGCTTCACCGACCGGTTGGTCCGCCACGATACGCTCAAGGTCGATGCGGATGATCTCGTCGCCGCCGAATCGGGCGGATGGGATTGGACCAAGGGAAAGAACCTTTGACCGTTTACCTCGATACCCACGTCGCCGCGTTCGTACACGCTGGTGATCCCGCCCTGCTCTCCGGCACCGCAACGCAGATGCTCGAAAGTGCCTCCTCAACGCGCGTGTCACCCATGGTCGTGCTTGAGCTGCAGCATCTCTTCGAGGTGGACAAGCTCGCGGTTTCGGGCGCAGAGATCGCCGGATTCTTGCGGGATCATCTCGGCATTGCCGTCGATTCCGATGGACTGGGCCAAGCAGTGCTCCACGCCGTTGCGCTCACGTGGACGCGAGATCCGGACGGTAACCCACATCGGCATGCGTTCCGGTCACCTCGCTCCGAGTGTCCGCAGTGCGAAACCCCAACCGTGTTCCCGCCTGAGGACGTACCTCGGAGGTGACGATCTTCCGGCTTGCCGGGTACTCCGGGCTTCATCGCCCTCTCCATCATAACAGCCGCGCCCGTGTCGCAGCGCTCGAACAGATGACAGACCCCTTCGGACGGGAAGCCGATGGTGCCCAGCGCCCCCTCAATCGTTCGCGGGATGAACTGTCGTGACCTGCTGCCGTAGGCGATGTGCTTTTTATGACGATAATAACAATCAAACAAGTTCTGGCATGGAGAAGAGGCGTGAATATCCAATGATAGAGAACAAGAAATAATTGTAATGCTGTACGGCACGTGATATCCTGTATAGGTGGGCTACTGATTGGAGGGTATCGGAATGAAGAGTCGGTGGTGGCAATTCTGTCTTGTGCTCCTGGTATCGTCTTTATCTCATAGCGGTGCTCATCGGGGGGTGCGACGCGCTACTTGATGGGTTGGGAGACGATGAGCCGGATGAGGAAAACGGCGATACCAACGGAACGGAGACCCCGCCCACGGAAACGCGGGAGGACGTAGCCAAGCTGTTGGAGGGCTTTCTCGATCATTGGGTCGATCCCCTCATCCGGCTGTACGGGTACCAGGTCAACGAGGCCCCTTCGGGAGACTCCGATCACAGCTGGGACATCGTTTTCGATGATTACCGGCCTCCGGGAGAGGAGTTCACGGTCGACGGCACGATGGAGCTGCGTATAACAGACGGTCCACCCACGGTCGTAGAGGCCGAAACCGACGGGGAGCTCGAGTTGTCCGGCCATCCGGACCACGACACTGTTGCCATGGTCATTACGGCCGAATGGGACGCCGGCTTTGATTTTGAGGGCGGCGAGCCGGACTCCGTAGAGGGAAGCTTCACGATCGATGGACATGAGTATGACTTCCAGGACGTGCTCGACGCGCTCGACGGGAACGGAGACGGAGAGCTTCCCGGGAGCGTGGTGGAGCTTGCAGGCGGCGTCTTTCAGGTGGTCGAATTGGTTCTCGAGCGATACTACGTCATGCCGCAGTACGGCATGACCATTACCGTAGACGATTCGGGGGACGAGTGGACGGTGACGCAGACGCTTGACGGCTTCACCGTACCGGGGCGTGCGATCGAGACCAGCGGGGAAACCCAGGTGACCGTCCGGCAGGGACCTCCCAGCACGGTCGAGGTGTCCACGCCCCAGCCGTACGTGGATAGTAAGGACGGTGAGACGGTGCTGACTGCGGAGCTCGAGCTGACGGCGGAGTGGGAGAGCTGGGAGGCCTTCATGGACGGGCCCCCGGACTCGATGACCGGAACGTTCACGGTAGACGGTACCGCGTGGGACATCGAAGAGCTCCTGAAAGAGGACACACCGGAGGAGGCCCAGGGACTCCCGGAGGAGTTCCGTACGCCCGCCGGGGACTTCGCGCAGAGCTTCTGCGACCGGGTATGGCGCCCGGCAACGGAGGACCCCGGAGCGCCGTGGGCGAACTATCAATACATGCGTTTTGATATCGGCCCCGACGGGTTGACCCATGAGACCTTTACCGAAGGCACCAGGGAGGGCACGGGGCCGGTGATGTGGACACCGGATGATTCCGGTGAGGGAGTTGCGGAGCTGGCATTTCCGCGCGCCGACGGCGAGTTCCATTTCACCGTCCTGAATTACAGCGAGGCTCACTTGCATCTGCGGACTCCTTGGGGGGACGCGGGCACGAGGGAGTGGCTCTTCAGTAGCGGAATCGATAACCTGTCCGGCGTGGTCTTGGACGGCGCGACCTATGAGCCGGTAGACCACTATGCGTATTTTGATCCCATTCCCGGCGCGCAGGTGGAGCTTCATTTCGCCGACGGCGAGCAGGGAGAAACCTTCCTCAAGTCGGTCGAAACGGATGCGCGCGGCTATTTCGAGTTCACCCGGCTGAGTGAGATAGACGACGCGATCTTCGATAATGACCTCATCCTCATGGTCGACGGGTACGACCAGGAGCACTGGGTATGGGACTGGGGGCACCGTGAGTGGGGGCCCGAGGAAGGCCGTGCACGCCTGAGCCAGGATTCACACGCGTTCCAACACGTGACGGTCGAGGAGCCGTAGGCTCCGGCATAGACAGCTTACATAGGCTGAGCGAACCGCGCGGGCCGGCTGGGTCCGGCTCGGCGCGGTTAACTCGGCATCCTGCGCGCAGCTCGCTCGCCGTCGTGTGCGCCCATGCGCGCTAAGGCGCCTCTCGGAAGCTCACCATGCCGAAGCTCGTTCTTCGGCGCCTTGGGTGTGGACGCTTCCCGGTTGTCGGAATCAGTCGCCCGGCACGGTGTCCGGGCCATTGGGCCCGGCCGGCCCACCCGGGCGCAGCGTCTCCCGGAGCCCGCCGAGAATCCGGTTCCGCACATCGTCACGGTTTGCCGGGGTAATCGTATAGACGTGGGAGGTGCGGCGGACCGCTTGGACGAGCGGGTGCCGGGAGCGTTTCTGGAAGGCGGCGAGGAGCGGGATTTCCGCGACGAGGGCGCGCTCCACAACGGAGATGAAGCGCCGGGACTTGAGCTCCATGGGCGCGATCTCGTCTATGACCAGACAGTGCGCCGCTTGCAGTGCCCCCTCTATGGCCGCTACTCCGATCGATTCTAGGGCCTCGACGTTCACGCGGTACTTTCCGACGCGGGGTCCGGACCGGTAATCGACATGGGCAAGCGTGCCGGTCTCAGCGCTCCCGAGGTCCGAAATGCGGAACCCCAGCCGTTTCCCCGCGCGATCGCGTATCTCCGAGGTGACAATCCCCCCCACTTTGATTCCTGGCTCCCGGGTGAGGGCCTCGGCTATGCGGCCGCACAGCACCGTCTTCCCTGAGCCCGGACTGCCGGTTACCGCGAGCTTCATGACGTTTTGCATCGTACCACACGTGTCCGTTTCGCACCTCGTCCGCAGGGCTCAGCCAATCTGGGCAGATGTTCTGTGGCTCAGGAGATCGTTCGTACCTTATTGCTTTGTCCTACACATATTTTGTATACTCCCGCCACAAATCTCGGAAAAGGAGAGACGGGGTATGCGCACAGCACTATATGCAAGCGGCCGCGTGGCAGTGGCGGTCTTTGTAGCGGCGATGATGGTCGCCGGTATGTCGGCCTTTGCCGCGGGCGAGGCCGAGGAAGAGGCAGTGGCGCCGGACCAGGATCTGGTCGTGGCACTTCTGTCGGACGCGGTGAGCCTGGATCCGCACGGCTCCAACGATTCGCCGTCCAGCAACGTCCGGACGCAGATATACGAGACGCTGGTCTACTATGACGAGGACATGGTGCTTCAGCCCGGACTGGCGGTCGATTGGGAGGCGGTTGGCGATACGACATGGCGCTTCCATCTTCGCGAAGGGGTGACCTTCCATGACGGTGAGCCGTTCACCGCAGAGGCAGTCCAGGCCAATCTGGAGCGTGTCAGTGACGAGGAGTTCGGCTCGGAGCGGTACTTCCTCTATGACATGATCACTGAGGTCAACGTCGTCGATGAGCACACTGTGGACGTCGTGACGGAGTACCCGTTTGCGCCGCTTCTGAGCCATCTGGCGCACGACGGCGGCGGGATGATCAGCCCGGCGGCAATCGATGAGGCCGGCTTTGACGAGGTGGAGCCGATCGGAACGGGGCCGTTCCAGTTCGATTACTGGGAGCCCGGTGACGAGGTTGTGGTTGTACGGAACGACGACTACTGGGGCGAGCCGGTGGCGCTTGACTCCGTCACGTTCCGCGTCGTGCCGGAGGAGAGCACGCGGCTTGCGCTCGTCGAGGGCGGAGACGCGCATATCGCGCCGATCGAGCAGCCTGCCAACATGGCGCGCATCGAGGGCTCGGCGAACATGGAGCTGGGACTCTATGACAGCCTGAGCTTGGATTACATCAGCTTCAACGCGCTGAAGGAGCCGTTCGACGACGTGCGCGTACGCCGGGCGATCTCGATGGCAATCGACCGCGAAACCATCATCGACGGTATCCTCGAGGGCGCGGGTACTCGCGCAACCGGTCCGATGAGCCCGATGGTCTTCGGCTACGATGAGGACGTTGATGACATCCCCTACGATCCGGGTGCCGCCGAGGATCTTCTGGCCGAAGCCGGCTACGAGGACGGCTTTGAGACAACGATCTGGACCAACGACAACGTGCGCCGGATGGAGATTGCCGAGATCGTGCAGAACGATCTGGCGGAGATCGGCGTGGACGTTGAGATCGAGGTGCTCGAATGGGGGGCCTATCTGGACCAAACCGCCGAGGGTGAGCACGAGATGTTCATCCTGGGCTGGGTCACGGTGACCGGAGACGCGGACTACGCCACGTACGCGCTCTTCCACTCGGACAACCATGGCGCGGTCGGAAACCGCTCGTTCTACACCAACGAGGAAGTCGACGAGCTTCTTGACGCGGGACGCCGGGAGGCGGATCCGGAAGCCCGGCTAGGTATCTACCGGCAGGTGCAGGAGATGCTGGT
>PWGF01000474.1 GCA_003554375.1 Spirochaetaceae bacterium | reverse complement strand
TTCTCCCACTAAGTCGACGAGGGTGTCGAGTTTCTCCAAGTCTACCCGCACCGACCCGGTTCGCTGCTCTTGATGCGTGCGCTGTTGTACCGATTGAACTCTTTGCTGCTCAACGAGAGCCGCGTGGACAGCCTCCCCGGTTACCAAGCCTTGTTCCACGAGCATGCGCCCAAGCGGCTGCTTGGTTTTCAGCACGCTCTCCACTGCGTCCGGCGAGACGTCACCTCGCTCAACCAGTATTTCCCCGAGCTTTCGCGGCGCCTCCTCGGCCGGATCCTCCAGATAGTCGATAACGAGCTCGCTATCCTCCTCGACGAATATGAAGACACCCCGGACGGTATCCTCATCGTGGCTGGTTGTCAGAATGATGTCCCATTTGCAATGACAGTACTGGGGATCCAGCTCTCCGAGCCGGGGGACATCCGAGGTGTGAGCAATGACCTCGCACTCTCCGAGCTCGCGCAGCTCATCGAGCAGGGACGTTGGGTCGGCGCCACGAAGGAAGACCTCGGAAGGAGGCGAGAACCGAACGCGAAATATGTACTTCGGGGTTTCCGAGGCGCCTTTGCCTGCCGCCGATACCGCAGAAGAGGCTTCCGGTTCCACAGATGAGCTCCGGTCGCCGGCGGCGCCACTGCCGCCATGCTCGCTCCCAGAGTGGGCGGCTGCCTCAGCGATGCGCCGCAACGCGGCAATGAGCTCCAATTCCTCCGCCGACGGCTCGCCCTCTTCCGGGCCGGCTTCGAGCGCGGAACGGATAGAGTCACGCACGCGAAGCGTGAGATCGATCATCTCACTGTCAACGCCCAACCGCCCGTTTTTTACAAGATCGAACACGCTTTCCGTTTCGTGCGACAGTTTCACCACACGCTCGAAGCCGAACATGGCTCCCGAACCTTTCAGGGTGTGCAAGGCACGAAAAACCCGGTCCACGTATGAGACACTGTGGGGCACTTCCTCCAGCGAAAGCAGAGCGTCTTCGAGTTCCTGCAAGAGCTCCTCCGCCTCTTGGCGAAACGCATGCTGAAATCCGTTCTCAAGGTTTCCGCTCATACCATACCCCCGAATCCTCAGAGACTCCGGTCCCAACCGGCCGACCAGATGGCTTCACCATCCTCCGTCGGAACCAGGTCGAGATCGCGGAAGAAGCCCGCACGCACAAGCTCCCGCCGAAAGCTCTCCGGAAGTGGAAGCTCCAGTCGAAGACGAGCCTGCGAAACGTCCGCCTCCCTCCGGGCCGCCCATAGCAGTTGGATAAACGATAGGTCGACGGCGTTCACGTCGGTAAGCTCAACCACGATCTCCTGCCCGGGCGATATTGCCTCTTCGCGCTCTTGCTTGATCTCCTTTGCCCGAGCGATGGTAAGCTTGCCGCTAAGATGCACTCGGGTGACCGGCCGGCCTGCCTCCGAATGCTCGGTCCCTGTCTTTGATGTCGCCATACAAGCTCCTTATCTCCAGCATATCATCCCGTCACATCGTGGCGCCATCGCTCGCTCAGCACCCATATGTTTGGGCCTTCTTAACCGAGAGTCCGAAATCCGCGTCTTCCGCGATAGGCCTAGCTTGCACTCCGCTCGATTCGCCGCAGCCGTACGGTTGCGTCTTCAGTGAAGAGGTAAATGCGCCGGGCCTCCCTGCCCCCTACATCGTGCGAAACGACCGGTATTCCTTCAATCTTCAGATATTCAAAGGCAAACCCGATGTTGTCCTCTGGTATCGAAGAGTCGGTTCGATCGCCCATGTCCAGCACTCCGCCGCCTCCAAAGACCTTGGCTTTGAACCGATCCCTGACACCGCCCAGCTTCATTGCATCATTGATGAGGAGTTCCATCGCGTACATGCCGTACCGCCCTCCCTCCGACAAGAACGGTTGGTTCCACGAGATTGCGCGTGGAAGCATGAAATGATTCATCCCCACGACACCGTTTTCCAGGTCGAAGAGAACGACGGCGACACAGGAGCCCAGCAACGTGTTGATGATCTTCCGTTCCCGAGTAGCGTGGTACTCGCCAGGGAAGAGCGTGACCTCCTCAAGCTCCTGGTGCTCATTGTATACGACCTTCATGAAAGGAACTCCAATACTACCACGGTAGGCTCCTCCAGCGCGAGTTTCGCGGTGTCAGCAGTCGGATGCGAATCTCCGGAGCACGGGGGATTGTCTCTACCGATGCGCACGAAGGATGCGCGCGTCCTCCCTGAAGGTGCCGTTCTGCCCCCGGAGTGTGCGCGCCGCTACTGAACCTCAACCAACGTTCACGCGACGAATCTTACACGACATTGAATGATTATACCAGCGAGGTCGACGGAACCGGCTCCCCGTTTTGCTTGTTCGCGTTTCCGGCGCATACCGGCGAGCAAGCCGTTGACACGAACACCGTTTGTGTTCTTTACTCACACGTATTGACCTTCTGTCGCAGGCGCTGTGCACTCCCTGCCTGCTGATCTGATTCCATAGAACACGCACCTTCCGCGGGCACAGGCTGAAGCTGTCATAGAAGGACCCCAATGAAATCACCCCAATTCGACGAGCTTGGCCTTGCGCCGGCCGTCCAGAGCACGGTATTCGCGTGCGGCTACGCCACCCCCACGGAGGTACAGGCCCGTACCATCCCGAGCGTACTCCGAGGACGAGATGTGATTGCTACCGCCCAAACAGGCTCAGGCAAGACCGCTTCGTTCGTGCTCCCGATGATTCACACACTTACCGCGAACGCTGCCCACAACGGCAACAGCCGGAACAACGGCAGTTCCCGAGGCTGCTCCCGAAGTAATCCCCGAGAGAGTTTCCGAAACCGCGACACACAACCGGACGCGCGAAAGGCCGGGCGTAACAAGCCCGTGCCGAAAGCCGCCACGCCAACAGCGTTGATTCTGGCACCTACGCGGGAGTTGGCCATACAGATCTTCCAGAGTACTCAGACGTACGGCGCCGGATCGCGCCTGCGTGGAGCCTGCGTGTACGGGGGTGCACCCAAGCCGAGCCAGACCCGCGCGCTCGAATCGAGCCCCGAGATTTTGGTGGCAACGCCGGGACGCCTCCTCGACTTTATCGGCGAGCGGCGCATCGACCTGTCGCTGGTCGAGTACCTTGTCTTGGACGAGGGCGACCGGATGCTCGACATGGGTTTCATGCCGGACATCCGGAAGATTGTGGGGATGACATCCGCATCCCGGCAGACCGTCCTCTATTCAGCAACTATGCCCGAGGAAATCCAGAAGCTCTCGCGGGAGATTCTCACCGACCCGGAGCGCATCGCATGCTCGTCCGGCGAGGTGAACGTGGACGGAATCGATCAAGCGGTCATGTTCGTGGAGCAGAGTGACAAGACGCAACTCCTCGTGGATCTTATCGAAACGCGCCGGATGTACAAGGCGATCGTGTTCACCCGTACCAAGCACAAGGCTTCCCGGCTTGCAAAACACCTTTCCAAGCAGCGCATCGACAGCGCAGAGATCCACGGCGATCGCACGCAGAATCAGCGAAACCGAGCGCTCGACGCCTTCCGTAACGGTAAGGTACAGGTCCTTGTGGCTACCGACGTCGCCGCGCGCGGCATAGACGTCGACAGCATTACTCATGTCATCAACTACGAGATGCCGAGCGAGGCCGAGATGTATGTCCACCGCATCGGCCGGACCGGTCGTGCCGGAGCAACGGGAAGCGCCGTGTCGCTGTGCAACCGGGAAGAACTGGGCTCGCTCAAAGCGATCGAGCGGCTCATCGAAAAGAGCATCACGATCGACTCCGATCACCAGTGGCATATCGACATCCGGCCGCGCCGTCAGAACGGCGGCAACCACGGCAACGGTGCCGATGGCGACAACCGTGGTAATCGACGCAACAACGGCAACCGCGGGAACGGTGGTAATCGAGGTAGCCGCGGGAAGCGTGCCGATGGCGACAACCGTGGCCCAGGCGCCTCGCGGCCGCGAAAGGGTGGAGCACGCAAGCAGGCTTTTGGAAAGCGCAACGGCGAAGGCCGGCACGGCGGTGTCCGCGAGGCCGGACAGCCCCGCAGCGCCGGACGCAGCGGAAGGCGCAGTCCGGGAAGAAGCTAGTAACACCGCGTGCCTCTATCACACTGAATGTGGCCTCGCAGCCCTGCTCATGGGCAGCCCTACTCATGAGCTCGACTCTGGTGGTCAGGTAGATTGGCGTTACTCCACTATCATCTCATACACGAAGCTCCGGTGGCTTCCTTTTGTATAGACCGCAAGAAGGGGCGAGTAAAACTCGCCCACCTTACCAATAGCGAGAACCACCGGAGGCTTGCACGAAGTCTCGCCATGAACGCTCTGCGGTTTCCGTGCGAACCGAACAGAAACCCGCACACATTCGCTTGTTGTTCTACAACGACGGCGAAGTTACTCTGCGCCAGACTCCCCTCCACGTAGACGTCCAGGAACAGCTCGGCAAGTGCGTGCGGCGAGAACGCTTCCTTGAATCTCCATATGTCCTCGACTATCTCTTTGCAGCGTTCATAGTCGGCCTTCCGGTAGCTCCGGAGCATTGCCGTCTCCCTTCTCTCTTGTCTCTTCTCTCTTACGAGACGAGAGTCTCCAAATGGCCCGGATTCGTCAAGAATGGGACCAAAGGTCTTCCCGTCTCGGATAGTTCGTTCACTTGGAACAATTGACCAAGAGGAAAACAGAGTGCCTCCGCAGGGTACGGCGGAACAGCCGTCGCCGACACTCTGATAGGGCTTGACTCGCCTGAGAGCCGGGGGGATACTGTGGCCATGAAGAATATCACAGTTTCTGTGGATGAAGACACCTATCACAGGGCACGTATTCGGGCGGCCGAGGGACGGACGTCGGTGTCCGCTCTGGTCCGGCGCTTCTTGAGAGAGCTGGCGGCGGAGGAAACGGAGTTTGAGAAGCGCCGCCGGGCGGAAGTGGAGTGTGTTGCGAGACTCCGGGAGAAGAGGCTGCGGTTTTCGGCCGCGGATCGACTGTCCCGGGAAGAGGTCCATGGCCGTGAAGCGCTTCGTTGATACCAATATCCTGCTCTACCGCGTGAGCACGGTTGACGCGGAGGCGGAGAAGCAACGGATCGCGGAGGAGATCCTCGCCGAGCGGGATCTGAGTCTGTCGGTGCAGGTTTTGCAGGAGTTCTACGTGCAAGCGACGCGGCCTTCGCGTTCGGAGCCTTTGTCGCATGAGGAAGCGGTTTGTCTGATCGAAAGCTGGAAGCGCTATCCGGTGGTGGAAATCTCGGTTGAGCTTGTGGACGCGGCTTTGGTGGCGGGAGAGCGGTGGCGGCTCTCCTATTGGGATAGTCTGATCGTGGAAGCGGCGCGGGCGAGCGGGAGCACGGAGCTTCTCTCGGAGGATCTGAGCCACGGTCAGAGTTGCGGCGGGGTTGTGGTACGAAATCCGTTTTCGCCGGTATGAGCATGGTGCGCTGCTCGGGCGGTGCGGGGGATGCTGGGCGGAGGGGGCCTTCTTCGCCGCCAGGGGGCGTAGCGGAAATCCCGGGGCGAGCGGGGTGCAGGCTCGGC
>PWGF01000211.1 GCA_003554375.1 Spirochaetaceae bacterium | reverse complement strand
GCCGCAAGATCGGAACCATGTTCGTCGTCGGGGCGAGCTCGTCGGTGTTGGAACTGTCACGGCCGCTCGTTTTGGATCCGCTTGCCGGACATTCGCGGGAGGTGAAACGCCTCGCGCATCCGGACATGCGCGAGACGGTGAAGGAGCTTGCTCAACTCGACGGGGGGTTTGTAGTAAGCGAGGAGGGGGTTGTCCTTTCGGCGTGTCGGTATTTCGAAGCGCCGAGCCGTGGAGTGCGGGTTCCACTTGGACTCGGAACGCGGCATATGGCCGCGGCAGCGGTGAGCCGCGCGACTCGTGCCGTTGCTATCGTAGTTTCCACGAGCGCAATGGTGAGAGTTTTCGACGACGGCAGGATCGTGGGAGAGATACTCCCGGAGCTGTGGCTCATCAGCCGTCAGAGTCTCTACATCGACCCCCCCCATATCCAGGAGCGCCCGCAGGAGAACGTCACGGTCGTGACCAACGAGCGCGATCTCGACGGCGCGGAGACCGGCACCTAAGGACAGCCAGGGAGAGGCTGTGGTACATCGAGTCGATCAGCCCGGTATACGTGCAAATCATCAATCGACCAGCCGGGTACGAAGGCGAATCATCGATAGCGCGCCGAAAATCCCAATGAACAGCACTATGTAGCTTATGTCCCATAGATGAACCATGGCGAAGTCGTTGAACACAAAGGCGCGCACGAGCCGCACCGCGTGGGTGAGGGGAAGCGCTTCGCTGATCGGATAGACTGCCGGCGGGAGATTCTCCACCGGAAAGACGACCCCGGCAAAGAAGAACATCGGCGAGATGAATCCCGAGAAGTAGAAGTTGAAGTGGTTTATCGTTTTCACGAACGAAGCGATGAACAGCGACAGACAGCCGAACATGACCCCGGTCAGTAGGCCGACCAGAGGCGCAGCCGCGAGGGCGGCAACCGGCAGAAGCCCAAACGCCGCGACCACCACGACCACCGACAGGGTGAAGAAAAGCCCTTTGGTGCCGGCCCACACGATCTCTCCCAGAATCACGTTATACGCCGTGACCGGTGCTCCCAGCATTCCCTGGTATACTTTGTCGAACTCCAGGCGGATGAACGTTCCGAAGCTGCACTCGAAGGCGCTTGTGAACATGGCCGTCGTGACCAAGATCCCTGAAGCCAAATACTGGATGTAGGGTAGGCCGTTCATGTCCTGTACGTACTCTCCGAGTCCCAGGCCGATACCCACCAGAAATATCAGAGGCTCCAAGAACGGTGGGAGGCTGTTGCTGGTGAGGTTTCGGGCGTAGACTCGGACGTGACGGAGCCACACGCTGTAGATCCGGTGGATGAACCCCGGCGATCTATGCCCCTGTGGCGAGCTTGGGTGCCGCATCGGAGCGTGAGTTTCCGCTGCCGGCTGATCCCGGCTCACTTCCGGTTGGGCGAGGTGCCGCTCGTCCGCGGAGCCCCTGCCCGGTGAGCCTTCCTCCGGGGAGCGGGTTGCGGGTGCGTTGTCAAAGCTACTGAAGCTCATTGAGTCTCCTTCCCGTTGCCTTTATGAAGAGGTCTTCGAGGTTCGTCTCCCGGTATAGGTAATCCCACTGGTCGAGCTCCCCGGTGACCTGCTTCAAGGCGGACACGTCGCTCGAATAGAGGAGCACGCGACTGCCTGAGTCTTCCCGTCTTATTGTCCGGGAGTCGATTGTCTGCTCTACAGCCGGGAGCTTGGTCAAGTTGGTCAGCTCCACCACGTGGGACTCCACGTTCTCCGCTAGAATACGACGCGGATGACCTTCCAGGACCTTCCGGCTCTTGTCCATGATAAGCACATTGTCCGCCAGCTGGAACGCCTCCTCCATGTAGTGCGTGGTCAACAGAAGCGTAATCCCCTGGTGCTTGAGATCCAGTAACTTATCCCATATGAGGTGGCGGACCTGCGGGTCGAGTCCCGTTGTCGGTTCGTCCAAAATCAGGAGGCGCGGCTCATTGAGAAGCGCGCGTGCCAAGATGAGCCTGCGCTGCATTCCGCCGGAGAGCTCGCGGACGCGTGCGCGCCTTCGGTCGCCCAACTCCATGAACTCCAAGAGCTCGTCAATGCGTCGCCGCGCGTATTTCCGGCGCAGCCCGTAAAACGCGCAGTAGATCATGAGGTTTTGCTCTACGTTGAGGTCCAGGTCGAGGTTATCGTCCTGGGGAACCACGCCGGTGCGCGCTTTCACGTCGAGCTCCTGGGTCCGAGGATCGAAGCCGAATACGTGCATCGTCGTTTCGGCGTGCGGATCGGGATCCGCACGGCCGTAGAGGGTCTTCATGCACGTCGTCTTCCCGGCCCCGTTTGGACCCAAGAATGAGGCGCACGTCCCGGAGGGCACCGAGAAGGTTATGTCGGTTACGGCGGTGAACGCTCCGTAGCTCTTATACAGATGAGCCACGTCTACTGCGTTGTTCATGGTTGGAATATAGCGTACTTGACCGTACCGGGTTAAGAAGCTGAGTGTGAGGCACGGCGGTTGCGGACGGCGAGCGAATTATCTATCCTTCTGCGATGGGGGCCGTCTCGCTTCGGTGTGGTCGACGTATGGGCACCTCGTGCATCGCGGAGAACGGGCAAGTGAGTATCAAAGCAACTACGTACGCCCCGAGCCGGTTGCGCCGGCTGTCTTCCGACGAACGTCGCCCCAGGGTCGTGCAGTTGGCGGTGCTTGCGTTCGTGGTGCTCGTGCTTTCGGCGCCGGCGCATCTTCGAGCCGAGATAGACAACGGGCAGCTGCCGGTCGATCCGCCCCCACGCGCAGCATCGAATGAGCCGCCTGCCCCGCGCGCGCGCTCAGCTATCGTGGTGGAGTCTGAGACGGGTACGGTTCTCTACGAGCACGGCGCGGACGAACGCATCCCTCCAGCGTCACTTACTAAGATTGTCACGCTGCACCTGTTGCTGGATGAGCTCGAAACCGGTGCGCTCTCCCCGGGCGAAGCTATCGAAACGCCTGCGGAGGCTGCCTGGAACTTGATGCCGGCCGGGAGTTCGCTGTTGTTCATATCACCCGGCATGGAAGTAGCGGTAGACGATCTGTTGTACGGGCTCGCCATAGCTTCCGGAAACGATGCTGCAACGGCTGTGGCAATCGAGCTGGCCGGTGGGGTGCCCGAGTTCGCGCAGCGAATGAACGAGCATGCCGCTTCGCTGGGAACCGAGGTGACGGAGTTCGTCGATCCGTCGGGGATCAGCGCGGAGAACCGCTCCACGGCGCGTGAGCTTGCCCGGATCGGGATGCAGTACCTCGAGGAGCACGGGGCTGAGATTGAACGGCTGCACGCGGCCCGTGAGTTCGAATTCCCGAGCCGGCGCATCAGTGGGGATACGCCGTCGCGGGTGTTCCCGAACCGGAACGTATTGCTGGAACTCATGGATGACGCCGACGGGCTGAAGACCGGCTATATCGGAGCGTCGGGATACAATCTCATGGCTACGGCCGAACGCGAAGACATGCGACTCCTGGCCGTGGTGCTCGGCGTCGACGCAGACAATCACCAAGAAGGTGGCCGAAAGCGTGCCGAGTACGCTCGGGACCTTCTGGAATGGGCCTACGATTCGTACACACTCGTTCGGCCTTCGGCTCCGGAGCTCCCCGATGCCCAGGTGTGGGGCGGAGCGACCCGGGAGGTGCCGCTCGTCCCTGCTCGAAGCTCAGTGCCGTTGGTGCTGCCGGTAGAAGCGGTTGCTGAGCTTCGCAGTGAGGTGGAGGTCACGCATTCCCTCCGGGCCCCCGTGGACCGGGGCGTGCCGGCGGGGCGGTTGCGTTTGCTGATCTCGGATGATCCGGTCGCAGCAGTAGATATCCTGCCGGGAGCAGATGTGCCGACGGGAGCCGGAGCGCGGGCCCGCTTGGAACGTGCTTATCTGGGCATCACCGACTTCTTCAGCGAGCTGATGCTTCGCTGACGCGTGAGCTCTGCAGGGCGTGTCGCCAACGGTGTCGTCGCCATGGCTCCCGTCGTGGGAATTTCCTATATATGACTATGTTGTTCAGGTATTTGTTGTTATCTTAAAGGAAACCGGTGGGATCTCACTGCCGGAGCAAATGAGCGAATAACATATAAGGAGGATACTATGGCGTACACACTTCCAGACTTGCCCTATCCGTACAATGCGCTGGAGCCCCACATTGACGAGGATACGATGCGGCTGCATCACGACAAACACCACGCCGGATACGTCAATAAGGTTAATGCGGCCATACAAGGCACGGAGTACGACGAATGGGACATTGAGACCTTGATCCGGCGGTTGAATGAGGTGCCGGAGAATATCCGGACAGCCGTGCGGAACCACGGTGGCGGACATGCCAACCACAGCTTGTTTTGGACGGTCATGAGTCCGGATGGAGGCGGCCGGCCGAGTGGAGAGCTTGGCCAAGCAATCGACAACACCTTCGGCGGCATCGACGAGTTTCAGAAGCAGTTCACTGCGGCAGCTCTTGGACGCTTCGGAAGCGGCTGGGCCTGGCTTGTCGTGAACCGAGGAGCCCTAGAGATCACCAGTACGCCGAATCAGGACTCCCCGCTGACCGACGGGAAGACTCCCATCCTCGGTATCGATGTGTGGGAGCACGCGTACTACCTCAAGTATCAGAACCGGCGAGCCGAATATGTCGAGGCGTTCTATAATGTCATCAACTGGGAGCAGGTCGCCGAGAACTACCGGAAGGCGAAATAGCTCCGCGCCTACGTCCGCCGGCCCGAGTGCTCGGGCCGGCTGCTGGGGGAGCGCTCGGAGGCGCTCCCCCGTTGCCCCTTCTCCCTCTCTCCCGGGGCAGATGCCGCTTATCCGGCCTCTTATCCGTTGAGCGGGAATTGACGCTCGGGCAAGGGTGGAAATTTGCGCTCGGGCAGCCCCCGGTTGACATCGTGAGTAGAAGGTCCGAGATGAACGGTTCGTGGATTGTTCGCGGAACTCATGTCCTTGACGGATACGGTACTTTTGGGAGATACTAAGTAGCTACCAAGTGAGAACGGAGTGTTGCCCGTTCTTATGGGGGACCAACGGTAACGAGTACGGGAGGGGGTAGACATGCAGGCACGAACTCGGTGGCCTCGCGTGGTGACGGCAGTCGCAGTAGCAGCCGTGATCGCTATGGTTACGGGATGCGCCGGAAGCGTCACTTCTTTGGATCTTTCGACTGTTCAAGCATACGATTTCTCGGAAAGCGGCCTGGACGTAAGAGCAGGCGTATCGGATGACGAAGCTGTAGTGTTGTTCGAGAATCGAAGCATCGAGCTGCCTCTGATTAAGGCGTCCGACGGGGAGATGTACTACGCTCGGGATTCGGTGACCTTGTCGATCAGCGGTGACCACGCCCAGTTGCGTTTGGACAGGCTTACATACCACGGAACTCGTATTGAAGAGGGAGACCCTCGCTTGAGAAAGCTCCGAAGGTACGGGCTATAGCCGCCATTCCCCGGCCTTGGAGGCTCGCCGAGGGGCCGTGGCGGTGTGGTGTGAGCGGGGGACTACTCGCTTCAGCGGCTTCTCGCCGCCGCCG
>PWGF01000030.1 GCA_003554375.1 Spirochaetaceae bacterium | reverse complement strand
CCTCAATACCGAGATACCGGGTGATCTCAGCGATGACGCGATTCGTTGCGATATCCTCGGCCGCGGCGACGTCGCCGTCGTGGTCCGTACCTGAGCCGGTGAAATACACCGACTCGGCGGTGTCCTCAGGAGGATCCAGGACCCACGAAGGCGGCTTCTCGTCTCCGGTCTCCGGCGCCGCCTGCGGGCCTGCGGCGCACGCGACGAGAGCCGATGCCGACAATCCTGCAACCAGCCAAAGGAGCACTGCCGGGACCACCTCCCGAAGGCTACCGGCGCACCGGCGGCGGCCGCCAGGCAACCGCCCTGTCCGATAGAGAAAGCAGGGCAACGCACAGCCGGCCGGCTCGCGGCCGGCCGGATCCCGGTCGGCCTGCCCTCTCTCTTCGGCATTCGGCGAGTCGCGATCAATTGCCGCCCCCATGATGTCCTCCGATTTCACCGCCAAAGCCTCCTCGACCTCGGCGACCGAGCGCTTCACGCCGAACGGTCGCCGAGGCGTCGCGGGAGTGCGCCTCAGAGGCCTTCCTGCTCGAAGCGCTCTTTCACCCGATCGCGGACGGTCTGTTCCTCGTCGGTCAGCTCTTCCTCTGCTGCAGCTTCGTCAATCGCTCGGCGAACCTGCTCATCCATTAGGTCGCGCTGGATCGTGTAAAGCACCGTATAGCGGTACTCTTCCTCAAAGGCTTCGCCCTCCGGATCGTGTACTCGGACCCGAACCCACCACTCGTTCGCCCGGGTAAGTCCGGAGAATTCCGCCTGCGACGTGGTATCGACTACGTTTTCCATGTACGTCTCGATCCGGTCGACGTCGCCCGCGGCTGCGCCGACGAAGCGTTGCTCGACGGCAGTGGAAACGCGTTGAGCAACCTCCGAAGGAGCACTGAAGTTCTGAGCCCACATCTCCACGCCTTGCAGGTCGTTCCCGCGCTCTTCGAATATGAAGGCGTATTGATCCTCGTATTCCGGAAGCTGCTCGATTGCCGCCGGGCCCTCCAGGCTCTTTATGACCCACTCCGGCGTATCCACGCCGTGTACGCTTCCCCGGTGCTCGAGAACCTCGATTTCCTGGATCCCCGGGTCGGGCTCAGGTTCCGGCTCCGGCTCCGGCTCGCTTGCGCATGCTCCAACCAGAAGCATCCCGGCAACCAGCGCCATGACAAAAACACCCAAAAACAGCCGTTTCATAAGACCCTCCTTGCCCCTATATGCCTGTGTTGAAGGTGATGCTCTTTCCGCGCCGCATCACCTGGTATAACCCTTCCATGCCGGGAACGGCGTCCGCGGCCTGGTAGGTCAACTCCTCGAGCTCATCGAGGGAGCCGTAGTGGTAGACTACGAACTCCGTTTCCTCCGGGCTCTGGCTCACCGTATCGACCTCGCTTACTCTATCGCGCATCTGGCGCCGAAACTCGGCCACCATGCGTGAATCTTCGGTATTCTGCAGAACCAACTCGTACCGAATACCCTGGGTGAACTGCCGCGCCAACAGCTCTCTGCTCTGATCGATCATGTGGGGCATAGCCGCATAGACCGCGCTCTGCACGGCGTTCGACTTTGCCGACCTCTGATCGGTACGGCTCACCGTCTCCGGGCTCTGATAGGGAACCGAACCCAACAGCTGCCCCGTGCTGGTCTCGTACATACGCAGATCCATGTTGGCGGTTGCATAGTGCCGGTCGTTCCGGGTGTCCGCGCTAACGGTGCCGTCCACCTCCACGTAGACATCGGCATCCAGCCGTTGAGCGATCCACTGCAACATGCCGACTTCACCGCCGGTCTCTTCCTCGTAGACCATCTGCTGATCCTCGCGCAGCCGCTGAACCTGGGAGGCGTCCACCGCCACATGCCCTTCCGAGATGAGATAGCTATTCGCCTGCCCCACGGCCTGGCGGAGGAAGCTCCGGTCGAGCTCGGTGTCCTCCGGAAAATAGACCATATACGTGAGCCGGTCGACGTATCGGCGGATAAAGCGCCGCTCCTCTTCAGCGGCGCCGTTCCAATCGTCCGGGTGGAGCGCCAGCTCGTCCGCCGCCTCACCAGGCTCAGGTATCCCCTCATCGTCCGGAGAAGGCTCTTCTTCGGGCCGTTCCGGATCAGCCACGGCATCTCCCGGCTCGATGCCGTGCGAATCGAGCGTACGCACGATTGCCCCTGCATCCACTTTGATTCGCATCTCGTACACGTACTCCGGCTCTTCCAGAGTACCGACGTTGTCCTCCCGGGTAGTCTCCATCGTGTCGGTATAGACGTATGCGTTGGGGTTCCTGGTGCCGTAGAGGATCTGGTCGAGCTCGGGCCGGTGAGCACGTTCCGTACTCTCTCCAAGATAGTCGACCACGAACGCCCGGACGGCATCCATCTTCGCTTCATTCATCGCTCGCCCAAAGCTTGCGTCACGGCCTGCTCCAGTATGGTACGCGTCCTCCACCGGGGCCTCGGCCGGCTCCGGCTCGGTGGCACAACCCAGCAGAATCAGCCCGCCGAGAACGGCTAACCACGTCACTCTTCGCATCGTCCTCCCCTTCGCCACGAATGCCCGTGCGCTCATCATAGGAGCCTCCTTCACTTAAGCCGGAGTCCGGCCCCCACGTAGAGCCCACCGTACCCCGGAATCCCTTTGTCGTGAGCGCGACCGCTCTCCCAGTATCGCGTTGCGCCACCTTCCAAGCGAAATAGCACGTTCCGAGTCGCGAAATACTCCACCCCCAGCTGAACCCGCCCTCCGAGGTGACTGAGGAACGGATCCTCCTCATCGTCGCGGGTGCGTATCGCCGCCCCCGCGCCGGCGTGAAAGGCAGGCGTAACGCGAACTCTTCCGATATAGCGTGGAAACTCAACTCCCAGAGTTCCGTTACACACCAGGTGGTTCGGAGCGCCGATGATCGGAAGTTCCACACCTACGACAGGTCGTACGCCGTAGAACCCACGCGCCGCGGCAGTTTCCAGCCCGATTACCACGGCATCGATCCGGGAAAACGCTTCCCCGCCCTCACCGGTAAGCGGTTGCGGAGTAACCCCGTGCGTATAGACCCCCAACTCAGCGCCGGTGCGCGGCACCTCCTCAGCTTGGTCGCCAACGCTCGGTGACCGGTCCGCATACACGAGGCGAGCGATACTGAATGACTGGTGTACTTCCCGCACGACCAAAAACGCAATCTCCCGCGTGCGCTCTCTTCCGGCAGCAGTTACGTCCGTATCCAGGAGCACGTACTCGTCCCCGCGCACGACCCCCATGTTCCGGCCAAACTCCAGATGCACGTCCCGTCCATCCACGTCGATAACACCGCTCCGAATAAGGAAAGCTTCCATCGTACGGACCTCCGTGCTCAGCCGTGGCGGAATACGCTCGACGGCCGAGCGAATTGCGCGACCGGGCTCCTCGTCCGTACCGCTTGTCTCGATCCGTATATGATCCATAGTCTGCGTGGTATCTACGTCGATGAACGTGAGGCTCGTCTCCACCTCCGCCGTATACTCCCCCTCCGACCTGCTCATGCCGTAGTAGGTGATCGAAGGCACAACGACGATGAACCCGCCCGTCAAGCGTTCGAGTTCCGCTTCCGTGAAAGGCTGGCGGCCAAGAAGGACCTCCTCGGGAACCTCGATGCGATCTTCCTTGAACTCACGGAGCAGCTCGACGAACTCGTCAACGCTCTCCGCAGTCAAACGTTGCGAGTAGCCAATAACGTCGAAACGCCCGAGCTCGACGAACACCCCGTTTATCCGGTCGTTGACTGCATCGAACTGTCGGGCAAACTCGCGGTCGTATGATTCATCCCCGGTTCCACGATACTCGAAGCGAAAGGCGTCCCGATCCACCTCAACCCGGATCGTAGGCCCACGAGGCTCCCGCGGCTCAGGCTCGCCGTAGTAGCTCAGGTCGAAAATCGCGATTTCCTCACGCTCCGAGAGCTCCTGCGCCACGAGCGGCGGTACCGGCACGAGTAGCAAGAGAAGCACGGATAAGACTCTACTGACCATACGCCTGACCTCGTTACCAAACAGAAAACGACGGTGCGGGATCCCGGCTTGCATGAGCTTGTACCGGTTATCCCTCCTACTACATAACTCATACCACAGCAAGTGGTTCATAACAACAGTATCGATATTCGGGCAGGAAATCCCCAGTAAGCGAAATCTCCCCAATCCCTCAAGCATCTGAGGTCGTCAAGCTCAGGCCGGGAGTTCACTGCGGTATGGGAAGATATGGGAAGAAGAGAGTCGCATGCCGCGCGGTCACTCGTTTGTCGGGTCGTTTACTTCGGTGTTTTCGTCCTCCGGCGAGCGGTCCGTTTCCGGCGACTCTGTAGCAGGCTGCTCCCCGGGTTGCTCCTCAGGCTGCTCCCCGGGTTGCTCCTCAGGTTGCTCCTCAGGTTGCTCCTCAGGTTGCTCCTCAGGTTGCTCCTCAGGCTGCTCCTCAGACGAGCCGACTCCTTCCTCGGGCGCCGCCTGGCCACCAAGCCGGAACCGTTCCGCAAGCGTCGGACCGTCACGATGAGCCAAGACGCTCAACACCCGCAAGGGTACGTCAAACTCGTCTCCGTCCCGGCCTTCGTAGGCAGCAGACAGGACCACCCCGGTGAACTCATCAGAGCTGACCGGCACAGAGGTGGCAAACTCGGACTCCTCGGGTCCCCGTGCGTGGATTCGATCATCATCATGTCCTAGGCGTAGCAGGAGCACCCCCGCCTTCCCGGGCTGGAGGTCACCTCCGATCTCCGGATCCCGTGCGGTCACTGAGCCGTCGGCCTCCACCCTCAGTAGCGTCTCGGCGGCGTCTTCGTGGCCATCCGCCTCGGAGAACGTAAACACTCCGTCGGTGCGATGTGCGTCCTCAGCCACCTCGATCTCGACAACCAGCTCTTCGTTTTCGAAGAGAAACGCTGGGAAAAACACCTCTTGTCCAGGCTCCAGCACAAGCTCGCCGGAACGAACGGTCACCCGCCCGGTCGTTCGCAACTCCTCGGGAACGAACAACCCTTCGAACCCCTGCGCGTAAGCAAGACGCGAAGCATAACGGCTTTCCATGGCGCGCTCGAACAACTCCGAATCGGTGCCCAACGTATCGCCGTCGCGATAGTAGACCCCAAACTCCGAGAGCACCGCCTCCGGACCGCCGGGGCCTCCCACCCAAGTCGTTCCGTCAGGAATCCGAACACTCTCGTCATCCGTACTGACCCGCGGCACGGTGTCGGCTCCGAACGGCGATGCCGGGAACCCCACATCCGCGGTGGCAGCGCTCACCATGACGCCGTCCAGAAACCACAGGACGACCGTACCGTCCTCACCGGGAGAAACGGAGACACTCATCTCGGTCTCTCGCCCAGCTTCGAGCATGGGGTAGTTACTGGAAACCGTGTCCTTCCGCCCCTGGTAACTTACCTCCGCAAATGGGATCCCATCGCCGTCGGTAGCAACGGTGAGCGAGAACTCTCCTTCTTCAGGCGCTTCTGTTGAGAAGAGCGTCCACCCCGCCGGATCTTCGCGGGGAAACAGATGGAAGCTCAGCGAAAACGGCGTAGGCGTCGAGTCCAAAAACGGGACGAGCGCCCCCGAGAACTCGAGCCCCGTGCTCCCGT
>PWGF01000200.1 GCA_003554375.1 Spirochaetaceae bacterium | reverse complement strand
TATCGAGCGCTTTCCCGGTGGAAGGGCCCTCCGTTTCGTCGTAAACCACCACAGGGGCTACGTTGCGCTCCGCCAAAAAGAAGGCAACATTTGCACCGATGTCTCCTGCTCCGACTATACCAACCTGCTTCATGGACAATCTCCCGTCGCTTCAACTAGGCTTGCTTCACCTTACTATACCGTTCGTTGTCTACGCTGTCACGGATACTCTGCGATCGTTGCACTCCGAAAGCGTCAATCGGTATAGTGACCGCAAGGGAATTTAAAGGGCATCAGGAGCAACGCCGTATGAGCACACAGGATAACGTTCGCACTGAGACGGACACGATGGGTGCGGTTTCCATACCTGCGTGGGCCTACTGGGGTGCGCAGACGCAGCGAGCCATAGTGAACTTCACGGTCTCCGCCAAGCGTATCCCGGGGCCGATGATTCGCGCATTGGGCATGATAAAAAAGGCCGCGGCGGTGGTAAACCGGACTCTTGCCGAGTTGGAAGACGAGCGGGGCAAGGCAATCGAGCAGGCGGCCGGCGAGGTGATCGACGGCAGATGGGACGAGCATTTCCCGCTCGATGTGTTCCAGACGGGAAGTGGTACGTCATGGAACATGAACGCCAATGAAGTAATAGCAAATCGGGCGAACGAGCTTCTCGGACAGCCGTTGGGCACGAAGACTCCGGTGCATCCGAACGATCACGTGAACCGGAGCCAGAGCTCCAACGACGTTATTCCGACCGCGGTGCACATTGCCAATCGCATGGTGGCGGACGATCTGTTGGCGGCATTGGGCGTCCTGGCAAAGAGCTTTCGAGCCAAAGCGCGGGAGTTCGCCGATGTGGTCAAGCTGGGCCGAACGCATCTTAAGGACGCGGTGCCGATGACGCTGGGGCAGGAGTTTGAGACCTTTGCGGTCCAGGTCGAGAAGAACCGGGATCGCATTCGGGGAACTCTTGCCGACATCGAGGAGATCCCTCTCGGGGGTACGGCCGTCGGGACAGGACTGAATGCACCGGCGGACTACCGCGACCGAGCGATCGCGGAGATCGCCGGGCTCAGCGGTTATCCGTTTCAGCCGGCGGGGCTGCCGTTCGAAGGGATTGCCGCGCGTGACGCTCAGGTAGCATATGCCGGAGCGCTTAACACCCTCGCTACGAGCCTGATGAAGATTGCCAACGATCTCAGGCTGCTGGACTCGGGGCCTCGTAGCGGGCTTGGCGAGATCGCGCTGCCGGCGCTCCAGCCCGGCAGCTCCATCATGCCGGGAAAAGTCAACCCGGTCATCCCGGAAATGCTGATCCAGGTCGCGGCGTACGCGCACGGAAAGACGATCTCGGTGACGATGGGCGGGCAAAACGGTCCGTTGCAGTTGAACATGATGAACCCGCTAATCGCCTCGGAGGTGGTCGAATCGAGCGAAATCTTGGGGAACGCGTGCCGGGCGGTTGCGGAGAAATGCGTCGACGGAATCACGGCCGATGTGGCGCGCTGCAACTACTGGATCGAGTGGAGTCTGGCGATGGTGACGCCGGTCGCGAAGGTCATCGGGTACGACAAGGCAAGCGAGCTTGCTTACAAGGCGTTTCAAGAGCGTCGTACCATCCGCGAGGTGATCCGCGAATCCGGAGTGTTGAGCGAAGCGGATCTGTCACGCCTCCTCGATCCGGGGAGGATGGTATGAGGGCAGCAGCCACGAATCGTTCTCGGGGGCGTTTTGGGAGGCGTTCTTGCCTCCGGCGCCGGCGCGATGTACACTTTGGAGTATGGAACTGAATCAGACCGATCCGGCCTACGTAGAGGCTCTCAATCTCTATTTGACCGGAGACTGGGCAGGTGCCGAGCCGAAGCTGGTGCAGCTTGCGGACACGTATCCCGGTAGCACCTTCGTTCGTCTGCTGCTCGGCAACACGTACTATAGCCTGGGGAAGTTGAACGAGTCAGTGGACGCGTATCGTTCGGTGCTCCAGATGAGCCCGGAGCTGGCAGCTGTGCGGTACAAGCTGGGCGTATGCTACTACCGCATGGGACGGCTTCTGGCTGCGCTGGAGCAGTTCGAGCAGGTTCGTGCCGGTGGTGGGCAGAGCCATGCGATGGCCGGCTACTTCGTCGGCCTGATCAACTTCTTTCTCGGAAACAACGAGGACGCGGCTATCGGGTTCGAGGAGCTCAAGGGTCAGTCGTCGGAGTCGTTGATCGCGAACTTCTATCTGGCGCAGCTCAAGCTGCAAGACAAGGACTATTTGGGCGCGCTGGAACTGCTACGGGAGCTCGTCGAGCAGAGTCCGGACTTCGCTGAGGTTCATTACATGATGGGAACCGCGCATTACGGTCTCCGGGACAACAACCAGGCGATCCAGTGCTTTCGCCGTGCCCTGGAGCTGAATCCCCAGGATGACCGAGCGAAGACCAAACTGACGCTTCTCACCGATGTCCAGTTCGCGTGACCCGGCCAGGCCGGGGACCTTCGGGAAACCCGAAACCGTCCGCAAAGCGGAACGTCTCCGGCACCGTGCGGTGCCGGTGTTCCAGTAACACTCTCATTCCCGTCTTTCGACAGCGCCCGGGTGAGTAGCTCGACACTCCATCCGCGAGAAGCGCTACAAGGAGTTCTCTGTGTCGAATCGCGTTGAGCCATACCATAGTCCGGCGCCGAATGGGCGGTCGCCGGATCATCCGGCGTTCGAGCGCATCGGCGTCGACGAGCTGCGCGAGTACAATGCGCACGGCCTCTGGTTTCGGCATCGAGCTACCGGTTGCGAGGTATACCATGTAGCCAACGATGATCCGGATAAGCTCTTCGCCTTTGTATTCAAGACGGTACCTCCGGATTCGAGTGGCGTTGCCCATATTCTCGAGCACACCGTCCTCTGCGGCTCTCGGCGGTATCCGTTAAAAGACCCGTTCGTTCGTATGATGCAGGGGAGCATGTACACGTTCCTCAACGCGCTGACATTTCCCGACAAGACAGTGTACCCCGCCGGCAGCACGGTAACGCGCGATCTGTTCAATCTCATGTCGGTGTACGGAGACGCGGTCTTCTTCCCCCTGCTCACGGAGGACATGTTCCGACAGGAGGGACACCGGCTTGAGCTCGACCAGGAGGGGCGGTTGCGTATCTCCGGGGTTGTGTATAACGAGATGCAAGGTGCGTACTCTACGCACGACGCCATCGCGGGTGAACGAGCGATTCGTTCCCTCTTTCCGGATACGCCCTACGGCTTGGATTCCGGGGGCGATCCGCGACATATTCCGGAGCTAACGTATGAAGCCTTCCGGGATTACCACGCACGCTACTATCATCCTTCAAACGCCCGCATATTCCTCTACGGAGATCTTCCCGTCGGAGACTGCCTGAGTTTTCTGGAAGAGCAATTCCTCGGGGCGTTCAGCGCGAAGGAAGTATCGGCGGAGGTGCCGTTGCAGCCGCGGTGGCAAGAGCCCAGGCCGGTGATGGCCCGTTACCCGGCCGAAGGGAGCGGCGAGGAAGCGAAATCCTCGGTCACGTTGAACTGGCTGCTGGGGTCGGTGGACGACCCGTCGCACCTGATTTCCATGGAAGCGCTGGGAGAGGCTCTCCTGGGAACGAGCGGAGCGCCGCTCTACCAGGCATTGATCGAGAGCGAGCTCGGGGAAGATCTGAGCGGTCCGACCGGACTGGAAAACGAGCTGCGCGAGCTGGTCCTGTCGGCGGGGCTTCGAGGAACGGATCCGGCCCGTGCCGAAGAGATCGAGGCGTGCGTATTGGACGCGCTCCGAAACGTCCGCGATCGCGGACTGGGCCACGATGTGGTGGAGGGAACGCTTCGAAAGCTGGAGTTCAGAAACCGGGAGCGGCGCGGGGTCGGCAACGGTCTGCGCTTGCTGCGGCGCGCAAGCCGCGGGTGGTTGCACGGCCATTCGCCTGCGGCGACCTTACGGTTCACCGAACCTTATCGTGAGCTACGAAGGCGCGCGGAATCAGAGGGATCGTATTTCGAGCGCCTGGTCGACGAGCTCCTTGTGCAGAATGGCCACAGAACAACCTTGACGGTTGTACCGGACAGCGAGCCCGCCGAAGGCCGGCGTGCCGAGTCGGCCGAGCGCCTTGCGCGCATGCGCGAAAGCCTGAGTGAACCGGAGCTACACGCTCTCCAAGAGCGCCAGAAGCGGCTCGAACGGATCCAGCAAGAGCCGGATTCGCCCGAGGCGTTGGCTGCGCTGCCTTCGCTCGATATTCAGGATCTTCCCCGTGAGGTCGAACGGATCGAGTACGAGCGGCGATCTCTCCCCGGCGACGGCGTGCTTCTGACACACGACCTTTTCACGAACGCGATTGTATATATCGATCTGGCGTTGGATGTCTCCGGTGTACCCGATCGATTGCGACCGCTGTTGCCGCTGCTGGCCGAAATCGTGACCGAAACCGGGCTGCCGGATATCGACTACGCAGAAGTAGCTCGGCGCCTTTCGCTTCATACGGGCGGAGTGCGGGCGTCGGTCGACGTTGCGGAGCCGCTTCCCGGCGGGTTAGCCCGGCCCCGGGAAGGAGCGGCACTGACATTCCAGGTTCGGTTCAAAGCTCTCGAGCGCTCCCTCGAAGAGGGCTGGGCGCTTCTCCGCCGGCTTCTTGTGGAAGCAGATCTTACGGACCGGAGGCGCGTACGCGATATCCTCTACGAACGCAGGAACGAGCTGAAGTCGGCACTCGTACCCGGGGGGACGGGCTTCACCGCCACTCGTGCGGCGGCTCAGCTGTCGCCCGCCGAAGCGATTGAGGACGAACTCCAAGGTTTCGGTCAGCTTTTCTATCTGAGCGGAATCGACGCACATCGCGATCTCGATTCACTGATCGAGAGGCTTAGTCAATTGCGCCGATGGATCCTGACGCGAGCACATATCAACGCGGCGGTGGCGGGCTCCGGTGTGTCGCTTGCACGAGCCGAGGAGCTTGTCGGTGAGCTATCGGCTTCCCTCACCGGGAATGAGGGGGCGGACGGAGCCGGGGACGCCGCTTCCGACGGATCGTGCGAGGTTCCGGGAAGGCCTCACGCCGGAGGTGATGCATTTCCGAGCGACGCGTTTCGACAGGTTCGCGTTTCCACCGTGCGTCCTGTCCAGTGCTTTCGTGTCCCTTCCGAAGTGTCGTACGTCAGTGCCGCCACGCGCGGGGCACGGCTGGGGACTCGCGAGCACGCTCACGAGATGGTTCTGGCGCACATTCTTCGAACCGGACGCCTTTGGGAGCGGATACGGATGCAGGGCGGGGCGTACGGCGCTACGGCGTCCACAAACGGGCTTACCGGCGTCTTCGTCTTCGGGAGCTATCGGGATCCGGATATCGTCGCCACTTTCAGGAGCTTTCGCGAAGTGTGCGCTGAGTACGGGCGAACGCCACCCGATGAGAGTGAGATTGTTTCGGGTGTGATTGGTACGGTGGGGCGTGAAGTGAGACCGTTCTCTCCGGGAGAAAAGAACATGGTATCGTTGAAGCGGGCCCTATACGGGGTAGGTGACGACCTCCGACAGAGGCGGCGCGAGGCGCTTCTTGCCACCGGTCCGGACGACATTGCCCGCAGGGCGGCGGCTCTTCGGGACGGACTGGCAGCGTCGG
>PWGF01000398.1 GCA_003554375.1 Spirochaetaceae bacterium | reverse complement strand
TGAACGCAAGAAGCTGCAGTATATCCCGGGACAGCCCCCGAGTCTGTTGACGCCACCCACCGGGTGTCGCTTTGCGGAGCGATGCCCGCTGGCTTTCGAGAAGTGCCGGAACGAGCCGCCGTTGTTCGAGACCCAAGATGGCCGGAAAGTGAAGTGCTGGCTCTATGAATGACGGACGCATGGAAGCACACCGACCGGAACAGGGGCGCAGTATGGAGCAAGTGCAATCGGAAGAGAGGAATGTCGCGGGAGGTGTAGGTAGCGCCTCCGCGGTGAGAGACGTTGCAGGACCCGGCGCGGAAGCTGGCCGGGACGGTGGCGACGGAACGCAGCTAGGCAAGACTTTGCTTCGAGTGCGTAATCTCCGGACCCATTTCGTGCTACGGAAGTGGGGCTTCCTGCACGTTGGATCGGTTCGAGCCGTGGACGGGGTCAGCTTCGATCTCCGGAGGCAGGAGTCGATTGCGGTGGTCGGAGAGTCCGGCTGTGGCAAAACCACCCTTGCCAAGACGATTCTGGGGCTCAACAACGTCACAAGTGGAGCTATCGAGTTCGACGGGAATCGGATCGACGATTTGAAGCCCGGTAGAGGGGCATGGTATCGGCGCCAGGTCGGCTTCGTTCAACAGGACCCGTACGGCGCGTTGCCGAGCTTCATGGACGTCCGCCATATTCTGGAAGAGCCACTGCGGATCCATGGAATCCGCGATCCTCAGGAGCGGTATGAGCGAATAGAGCATGCGTTGGAAGAGGTCAGGCTTCGGCCTGTCGGTGACTATCTGGACAAGTATCCCCACATGCTCTCCGGCGGCCAGCAGCAACGGCTAGTAATCGCTCGGGCCATAATTCTGGGACCGAAGATGCTGGTTGCCGACGAGCCGGTCTCGATGCTCGATGCTTCGGTCCGGGTAGAAATTCTGAATCTCCTACGTGCGCTCCAGGAACGCGAGGGGCTGGGGATGATCTATATCACCCATGATCTCTCCACGGTGCGCTACTTCTCCGAGCGAATTTTCGTCATGTACGGGGGCAAGCTGATCGAGCAGGGACCGGTTGAAGAGCTGCTTCAGAACGCCAAGCACCCGTATACTCGTGCGCTGCTCGAGGCGATACCGGATCCGGACGGCGATAACGCGCTGTCGTTCCGACGAGTGCCGGGCGGGGAGCCGCCGAGTCTCAAGAATCCTCCTGCGGGCTGTCGCTATCATCCGCGGTGTCCGTTTGCGATACCGGGACTCTGTGACCGCGTAGAACCCCCTAATTTTGCTTTTCCACGAAGTGAGCACGAGACTGGGAGTCCCGGCGAGTTGACAGCTGCGGCTTCGCACGGCAGGTCGAGTGAGGTTGCCGACAAGGACCGGGCGGACTCGGAAGAGCTTTCAGATCCCGCGGGGGCACCGGCGGCCCGCCCGTCGGGGGAAGAAGGATCGTCGGCCGGCCCCTCCGAACGGGACGCGCAGACGGTGCCCGCGTCCGGACAAGCCATACACAAAGTAGCGTGCTGGTTGCATCGGGAGCAGCCTACGGAACACGGGCAGTACATGGGCGAGGACGGATCGGTGCTGCGGGAAAGCAGCCGTGTGAGTGAGAAGGCGTGAGGAACGAGCCTGAGCAAGAGCGGGTTGTGACCAGACGTGGAGAACTACGGCGACAATGGCGGCAACGGCGCGCCGCAGAGCGCCGCCGGGAACGCCTTGCAGCCGGATCCGGAGGCGAGCGGTTTCTGTTCCTTGGCGGCGGGTTGCTGGTGGGGGGCGCGTGGATTGTGCTTACCCTCGTCGTGATGAATATCGTCCCGGCCTCGCTTGTGGTGAGTCTTGGAGCGTACGGGTGCTCGGTAGCCGGTATCTGCATGGGCGCGGTGGGCGCGGTAACTCGGCACGAATCGAACAAACGGAAGAAACGGTTCACAAACGAGTCGGCGGCTGACACGCTGTTGCGGAGTTATGAGGATGGGCCGGCCGGAACGCCGGCGGAGGCGCCGGGTGTGTCGACGGCGCCGGAGGCGGCTTACTCCTCGCTGCCGCGGGAGACGGAGACGGCGGCGGCAGAGCCGGAAGCGGTGGTTTGGGACTTCAACGGCACCATCCTCGACGACGTTGAGCTTGTGGTTTGGAGCGTGAACGAGGTCTTGCGCGCTCGTGGTCTTCCCGCTGTGGACGTGGCATTTCACCGGGAGCACTTCTCGTTTCCCCTTGAGGGCTACTACCTCAGGCTCGGCATCGATATCGATTCGGAAGGAATTGCGGCGGTGAGCGCCGAGTATCATCGCCACTATATGGAACATGTTTCGGCGTGCGGGATCCATGCCGGAGCTCACAACGCGCTCGAGTTGGTGAGGGAAGCGGGAGTCCGGCAGTACGTTCTGTCCGCCATGCACGAGCCGAAGCTTTGGGCTTGCCTCGCGGCTCTGAAGCTTGTGGACTATTTCAACGGCGTATATGGGCTACCGGACATAGAAGCCGCCGGCAAAGAGCAACGCGCCCACGATCTCATTCGAGAGAAGCAGCTGATCCCGGAGCGAACACTCTACATCGGTGACACTTCGCACGACTTGGACGTGGCTGTGGCGGCCGGCTTCGAGTCGATCTCCGTGGCTATCGGTCACGAGAGCGTCCGAAGGCTATCCGAATACGGTCAGCCGGTGCTCGCTGATTCGCAGGAGCTGACACGGTACATGCAACTGCGTCTGAGCGGGCGGCAGGGGTAGGGCCCGGCCCCTCCACGGAAGCCGGCTCTTGGCCGGAAGGCGCCGCCAGGGCAAGCGCAGTTGAATCAGTACGGATCCGCGTGGCCCGCGGCGGCGACGAAAAGTCGCTGAAGCACGTACTGACCGCCCCCCTTGCTACATCGCCACAGGCTCCCCGGCAAGCCTCCCGGGCCGGGCACTCGCCGCCGTGCTACGGCGTGCGTTTGCCCACTGCGGGTGCCCCAAAGGAGGCGCGCGATTCACTTGACATACCCCAGGGGGGTACGGTATATTCTCCACCATGGATGAGAGCATGAAGCGGAATGTAAGCGATCGGTTGCGCCGTATTGAAGGCCAGGTGCGCGGAGTGCTTCGGATGGTGGAGGAGGACCGGTACTGCATGGACATCTTGGCACAGACGCGTTCGGTGGCGTCGGCTTTGCGGAAGGTCGAGGATTTGGTCATGGAGAACCACCTCCAGACCTGTGTGAAGGAAGCGATGCGGAGCGACGACAACGATCGCCAGGAAGAAATCATCGAGGAAGTCATGACGGTGCTTTCGGGAATGCGCAAACACGGCTAGCCGTACGCCGTCGAGAAGCCCGCTGCGAATTCGCCGGCCCCGCGCCGGCACGGCTTCCGGGCCGGCGGCCTGAACCGTGACGGTCCTCAACGCGACGCCAGGCACTGTGGCCCCAGGCACCGAGACGCCAGGCGTTCTGACCCCGGGTCCCGAAACCCCGGGCACTGAGACGGCAAACAACGCAAGGGGCCCGGAGTTCCGTAGTCTTGGGGTTTCGGAGCGTCCCCGGCGCACAGATTAGTGAGAGGAGGGAAACATGAGCAGCACAACGCACAAGAAGAGAAGCGCAGACGAGGAGCAGGATCGGCGCGGACGCGCGGAGGAGGCTTCGCGATCGCAGCCGAAGGGTTCGACCCAAGCCCCGGACCGCCGGGACGGGCCGGTGGTCGAAGGCGGCCGCTTGGGCGACGGCGACCCAGGCAGCCTCAAGAGGGACTACCGGGTGGAGAACATGAGTTGCGCGAGCTGTGCGGCCTCGATCGAGAGCATGCTCGGGCACACTGAGGGCGTCTCCCAGGTGTCGGTGAACGTCGCCCGGGAGCGCGCGCATGTGGAGTTTGATCCTTCGCAGGTCTCCGAGGACCAGATCCTCGGCACCGTGGAGAAGCTCGGGTATCGCCTCGTGCCCGACAGTGAGTCCGCGGGAAGCGGCACCGGGCGCGTGACGATGCGCGTTGGGGGCATGACCTGCGCTTCGTGCAGCAGCGCGGTCCAGTCGGCGCTTCAGAACACGCCTGGAGTCAGTGAGGCGGTTGTCAACCTGCCCACCGAAAAGGCGACGATTTCGTACGACCCTGCGGCCGTTCGGATCGGGGAACTCAAGCGGCGTGTCGAGCGCATCGGGTACGAGCTACTGGAGGACGACGGCAGCGACGAGGAAGCCGCCGAGCACGCCAAGGTTCAGCGGGCGAAACGAAAAATGGTGTTTGCCGCCGCGGCAGCGGGGGCCGTGATGGCACTGATGGTGGTGCACATGTTCGTTGTTCCGGTACCCGGATACCTGGGCCTTGTGGCGCTGATGGGCGCGCCTGTGGTCTTCGGAGCCGGTCGCGATGTGCATCGGGCAGCGTTTAAGTCTCTGCGGGCCGGCAAGCCGAACATGGACGTGTTGGTCTCGCTCGGATCGTTTCCGCCGTTCGTCGTAGGGCTCTTGGGCTTCTTCATGCCGGTCCAGACGTTCGTGGAGATGGCCACCGCCATCATGACCTTCCATCTCATTGGGAAGTATCTGGAGGTGCGAGCAAAGGGCAGAGCGTCCCAAGCCATCCGGAAGTTGGTGCAGCTGGGGGCCAAGAGCGCCCGGATCGAGGTCGATTCCCGGCAGGAAGCGGACGGCGCGGGCGACGGCGCCTCGCACCAGACCCGCGAAGAGGAAGTAGACGTACGCGATCTGGTGGTGGGCGACGTGATGGTAGTACGGCCGGGCGAGAAGGTTCCCACCGACGGGGTGGTCCTCTCCGGCCAGAGCTCGGTAGACGAAAGCATGGCTACCGGCGAGCCGATTCCGGTCAAGAAGGGACAGGGGGATGAGGTAATCGGCGGAACCATCAACAAGCAGGGATTGCTGCGGGTAAGGGTGACCAAGGTAGGTGCCGACACGTTCCTATCGCAGGTGATCAAGCTTGTCGAGGAGGCACAGGGAACCAAGGTTCCGATCCAGGATTTCGCTGATCGAGTGACGGCATACTTCGTGCCCGCCATTCTCGTGCTCACGGCGCTGACGTTTACCTCGTTCCTGGTGTTCCCGGGTTTCCACGCCGGGATCATGGAATGGGGCGCCGGATTTCTGCCGTGGGTGAACCCCGATCTTACGCCGCTGACGCTTGCATTTGTGACGGCTACGGCAGTGCTCGTTATCGCCTGCCCGTGCGCGCTCGGGCTCGGGACGCCGACGGCACTCATGGTCGGAAGCGGCATCGGCGCGGAGAAAGGGGTGCTGATTCGCAACGGCGGGGCGGTTCAGACCTTGAAGGATGTGAATGTGATCGCGTTCGACAAGACCGGAACGATCACGGTAGGCCATCCCGTGGTTACCGACATCGTTCCCTTGGACGGAGTGGATGAGGCGTTTCTGCTCGAGAGCGCAGCCTCGTTGGAACAGGGAAGCGAGCATCCCCTTGCTGAGGCCGTTGTTCAAGCGGCGCGAGAGCGGAACATGGAGCTCCGTTCGCCGGAGACGTTCCATGCGGACACCGGGCGCGGCGTGTACGGCACCGTCGGGGGAGCCGAGGTGGCGGTCGGGACCCGCCGGCTCGCCGAGGATTCCGGTGTGGACATCGGACCGATCGAGGAGACCGTCGAGCGGCTCGAGGACGAAGCGAAG
>PWGF01000295.1 GCA_003554375.1 Spirochaetaceae bacterium | reverse complement strand
GTCGGGGTTTTGGCAGGACGGTCCGGATGAGGCCGCCGTTGAGCAGATCGTCGAGCGGATGACGGCGGAGGAACGGGTAGCGCAGCTTTTCATGCTCGGTTGGGAAGGGATCGAACCCAGCACACACCTACAAACATGGTTGGAAGAACGTGGCGTAGGCGGTGTGAAAGTATTCGGCTGGAACGCCAACCACGTTCCACGGCTAGCTCGCAGTCTCGGCACCATGCAGAAGACTGTCCTCGAGCAGCACTCACAGTCGATCCCACTCCTCACCGCCACCGATCAGGAAGGCGGATGGGTTCGTCATGTGCACGACAGCACGTCGCTCACCGCGGGGAACATGGCGATCGGCGCCACCGGGCTACCCGCGGACGGAGTGCGAAATGCCGACCTCATCGGGCAGGAGCTGCGGGCCATCGGAATCAACATGAACTTCGCGCCTACGGTCGACGTATATCGGCACCCGGAAGCGCACGTGATCGGCCCGCGAGCGTTCGGCGACGATCCCGTTCAGACCGGGATGCTGGGTACGGCGTACTACCATGGCCTGGAACACAATCGCGTGGTTGCAGCGGCCAAGCATTTCCCCGGACACGGTGGCGTCGAAGGGGACAGCCACGTCGTGCGACCCGTTCTCACAGCTTCGCGGCTCGAGCTCGAGGAGAAAGATCTCCTCCCGTACCGCATGTTGATCCCGGAAGGGCTTCCTGCAGTCCTGAGCGCTCATCTCGCCGTCCCGGCGCTGAGCGGAGACCCGAGGCTTCCTGCATCTCTGTCGTCAGAGGTCATGATCGACCTGCTAAGAGACGAGCTGGGATTCGAAGGGCTGGCGATCACGGACGACATGTACATGCAAGGGGCGAGGATCTGGGAGCGTGAAGAGGGCTTGAGCTTCGCACAGCTACTGGTAGAGGCAATACGTGCCGGCAATGACATGATCATGCTGTCGGAGACCCCCCCACCACACGGCGAAATATGGAACACGATGTTGGAGGCATACCGGACTGACCCCCAGATGACCGCCCGAATTGACGAATCGGTGAAACGCATTGTCGCCACAAAGCGCCGCTATCTACTCGACGACCGCCGGGTGCCGTTGGCTCCGGTTTCCGACGAATTGGCGGACCTGCTCCCCGCCTCATCGGCCGAACCTTACTTCACGGACCACGCAACTCGCGCTGTGACAGTCATCGCGGACGAGGACCTACCGCTTACCGTCTCAGACGATGACGAAATTCTGCTGGCCGGGAACATGCGGAACTTCTTTGCGGAAGGCCGGCGACGGTTTCCGGATGCTGACGAGTTCTCTTTCCCGTACGGCCAGTCTCCGGCGGTGGACTCTCGGTATGTGGAGCAGCTGAGAGATATAGCTGACGAGTACGACGTGATCGTGTTCAACCTTGCGACACGTGCCGCGGCGACGATTCTTTCGGCACTGTCGGATCACTCCGAGCGCACGGCGGTGGTTTCCGCTCTGACCCCTATCTACTTTCGGGATCTCCCCTGGGTTCGGGCAGCCGTCGCAATCTACGGTATGGGAACGCGCAGTTATAGAGCCGGCTTCGATGCCCTGCTTGGCGACATCAGGGCACACGGCTCTCTTCCGATATCGCCATCACGTTTCGAGGATGAAGGACGATGAGATTGCCGACACGCAGACGCAGTTCAACGTGGCACACAGTCCGCGGCGCCGGCAACTCCGGAATCGAGAATTTCCTGCGACGAAGGGAGTACATATGCGTCCCGATCACTGATTGGCTGCGACGGAGGCGAAGCGGAGCTTACGTTGGCTCGGCGCGCTTCATCGTCAGTGGCGCGCCCCAGGATCCTACCGGTCTCGTATTCGTGACCACCTACGGCTTCGTATATCCGGTTTTCGGTCCTGCGATGCGGCAGGCTTTCCGTACCGCTAGTGCGGATCAGCTTGGCCAAGATCACGGCCAGGATCGAGAGGCCGAGCATACCGAGCGTGGGAGCGCCACCCGTGGGACCGCCGAAGGCCGGGAACAGCTGCAAGCGCTCGGCGAACAACTCCTAAAGCACTCCCGGTTCATCTACTCGGTGATGGGAACTGAACGTGACGTCAGGATTGTTGAGAACGCACTCGAAGCCGCGGGAGTTCGCTCTTCGACCGGAGTAGACTACCACTTGATGGTTCGCAATGCTGATCCGATAGAGATCGATCACGCCGAGCCGCAATCGGCTCTGAGCTCCCTGAGGGTTCGGCGAGCGGGCCCCGCTGATGCGGAACGTATCTATCCCCTACAACGCGCGTACGAGCTGGAAGAAGTTGTTCTGTCGCCGGATCACTTCGACCCAGCCGGCTGCATGCATCAGCTGAGACAAGCGCTTCGCAACCAGGTTGTCCTCGTTGGGGAGACCAACGGTACACCGATTGCCAAGGCCGCTACGAACGCTCGTGGCTTCGCTTGGGATCAGATCGGAGGTGTATACACCGCACGGGCATACCGCGGCTGTGGCGTAGCACGGAGGCTAATGCAACACCTCCTTGCCAAGCTGAGCACTGAGGGACGTCGAACCTCTCTCTTCGTTAAGACCAACAACCCGCCGGCTTGTGCGCTCTACCATCGCCTTCACTACCGCGAGAAACACCCGTTTCGCATCACATACTACCTCGGCGCAAGCGGAAGATCCTCATGAGCTACGTCTCCCAGTCAGACGACCACTCACACGAGCTACCACTTCGCGTTTTGATGGTGACAAGCGAGGTCGCTCCCTCTGCGAAGACAGGGGGCCTCGGGGACATGGTCGCAGCGTTATCCCGTTCGCTGGCTTCGCGAGGCGCCGACGTACGGATTCTGATCCCGCGCTACGGAAGGATCGATTCCTCACGGCATTTTCGGCATCCGGCTCCTCTGCACGTGGCCATGCCGGACGGAGATCTCTGGGCGGCAATCCTGGAGTCTTCGCTTGGACCGGCGCGCGTGTATTACTTGGACCATGCGGAGCTTTATGATCGTCCCGGTATCTACGGACGTAACGGCGGGGATTATGCCGATAACGCTCGACGTTTCGCTGTTCTGGCTCGGGCGGCGTTTGCCACGTGTCGTTTGCTTCAATGGACACCGCACATCATCCATGCACACGACTGGGCTGCGGCCCCGTCACTGGCTCTCCTTGCCGGCGTGGAGCGCCGTTCTCCATTCGAGCGTACGGCGGGAGTACTCACAATCCACAACATCGGCTACGCAGGCACCTTTTCCCCCGACCACGCCGGCGAGTTGGGGCTTTCGGATGCAGCGCTTGCCCGATGCGGGTTCATACGCCAAGGAGGGATCAGCTTCCTCCAGGCCGGTATTACCGCCGCGGAAGCTGTTACTACGGTGAGTCCAAGCTATGCGCGAGAAGTCACCGAAACGGAACTCGGGTTCGGATTGCAGAACCACCTTGCAGCACGAACAGACGGTGTCGAAGGCATTCTCAACGGGATGGATTACGACGAATGGAACCCCGCTACTGACTACCGGCTGGCGGAGCAATACGATTCCGACACGCTCGGTCGCCGTCCCGTCAACACCGCAGCGCTACGACAGGCGCTCGGACTTCCCGATCGACCGGATTTGCCTCTGTTCGGCTCGGTAGCCAGGCTGGTAGACCAGAAGGGATTCGAAGAACTCTTGGGAGAAAACGGTTGCCTCCCGGAGCTTCTTGCCCGGGGGGATGCGCAGTTCGCTTTCCTTGGAACGGGAATGCCGATCTACGAAGACCGTTTGCGCGAGCTTCAGAAGCGCTATCCGGACCGGCTTGCTGCCGTCATTCGATTCGACGACGATCTGGCGCACCTCTTCGAAGCCGGAAGTGATTTCTTCCTGATGCCCTCGCGTTACGAGCCGTGCGGCCTTAATCAGATGTACAGCCTCAGATACGGGGCACTGCCAATCGTAACCAGAACCGGCGGGCTTGCCGATACGGTTCGGGACATTTCGGAGCCGAACGGAACGGGCATTGTAATAGAACCCGCAAACCCGCGGCAGATTCTCGAGGGCGTTCTCCGTGCATGTGAGCTGTGGCGCACTCCCGGCCAACTGCTGACAATGCGCAAGCGAAGCATGCAGGTCCGGTTCACGTGGGATAGCTCCGCCGCTCGTTACGAAGATGTCTATCGGCGAGCACAGTACCGCCGAACACGGCAGGAGGTTTGCGCTGCCTCTACGGGGCCGTCGGAGGAGTGGCAAGGCCGGCACGGGTAAGCGCTATCTCCGGACTGCTCGCGTGGAGCTTCCGCCGCAACCGTGCCGCTCGATACCGCACCTCTTCCCGAAGGTGCACGGCCTCGGCCCGCTCGAGGATAGCCGTGCACACAGAAAGCGCCCCGTCGTAGTCCCGCTTTCGATGCTCCAGGTGCTTGGCAAGCTCGACGCCGGCCCGTAGGCTCCCGCCCCGGCGATAGAGCGATTCCCAGATCTCCCGTGCCTCTTCATACCGTCCCTCTCGACGATAATGACGGGCGAGGAGCTGCATTGACCGTCGCGCATATCCGATCGGCTCGTCGTAGTCGGCGGAACGCTCAAGGACAGCAACCGCATCTTCGGCTCGGTTTAGGTCATACAGGAGACGAGCCAACCCTACCGGATCAATCGGTGCTCCCTGCGAATCCATGCTGGTGGCGGTGCCCCCTGGAGCAGGGTCTCCGCCGTTACCGGAGCCGGCGCTCGTCTCGCCCCTGCCTCCTTCGGAGTGAGCATTGCCGACGGCGAGACAGTCAGGCGCTTCAAGGCGGCACTCTACCTGGTTCAGAAGGCGGGCCAAGGTGCGCACATCATGCTCGTGGTGTGCGACCACTTCGCTGAGCACCGTCGGATCTTCGCCATCTAGGAAACGGAAGAATCGTGCAGGGACTTCGAATCCCGGGATATCCAACTCTCGCCGGAAAGCCAGAACGTGACGCTCGAGTGTAGAAAGACGGCAGTCAGGAAGCACTCGGCGCCAGAGGCGGCGGGCAGGATAGAGCAAATCAATCTGACGGGGCTCCGTCCAAGCCACGCCGTTCATGAGGAATCGTTGTCTGAGTATCTGTAAATCGAAGGATCGCCCATTGTAGCTCACTATGACGTCGTCCGGCCGAAAGCGGTCCCGAAGCAGCTCGAGAAACTCCGGCTCTCCGGGGTAATCCGCAAGCAACAACTGCTCGATCCGGATCTCCTGTTCCACAATGCGTCCGAGGCCGACAAGGAAGAGAAAGGTCCCCGCTCCTCCGGAGAGCCCGGTCGTCTCGGTATCGAGAAAAACGAGCTGCTCTGCTGTGCATCCCGCTAGCATGCTTCCTCGGGCGGAGAGCTGTGCAATCTCGCCGGTGAAACTCTGATCGCACCCGGCGACTCCACGTTCACCAGCTGTGCCCGGCTCACTCGATGTCTCCCCAACAGTGTCACCGGCGATTCTTTCCGTGTCGCCTCCCGCCGACGAAGTGGCGGATGTCACACGACAATAGACGAGCTCCCCGATAGGAAGGAACCCAAGCTCCCGCAAGCCTTCGTCGGCGGGCCGACTACGTCCTTCCATACCCGTAGTCCCGGGCTCCCTTCGCGTTCGGTCATCGGCCCTGGACCGGCCTTCACCGGCGTCACGGCTTTCCGGAGGTAGCGAACCCGCCTTCGCCTCAGAGCGAGTCCGCTGATTATCGGCACGGCTTCCTGCCCGGCCTGAGCGGATACGGATCAATCGCTC
>PWGF01000104.1 GCA_003554375.1 Spirochaetaceae bacterium | reverse complement strand
GTATTCCGCTCCCCCCTACCAGCCGCTCGCGCTTCCCGCCTGCTCGCTTCCAACCGACCTCGCCACTGCTCCGCCTGCACCCCGCCGTCGGCGCCCCACCTCCGCCTGCACGGCCGGCCTTCACCGCCCCCGGCGAAGCTGCCCCTGCACGGCCCGGCCTCGCCGACCCCGGCACAACTCCGCCTGCGCGGCCGGGCTTCACCGGCCTCGCCACAGCTCCGCCTGCACGGCCCGCCACCGCCTCGACGTCTCGCCCGTGTTGTGGTACTCCTTGCGTAGTCGCCGCGTAGTCCGCCGGGTACCCTGGTGCGGCTCGGGGCCGCGCCGGCGCCGCCGCGGCGGCGGGTGGGGCAGGGCGCCCTACGCTTGACGTAAATGAAAGGGAGAGCAGATGAAGAAGGAATACACGGATCAGTTGCTGCTGGATTTCGGAGAGGACGGAACCGCCCTCGTTCCCGTGGTGACGCAGGACGCCCGCACCAAGGAGGTGCTGATCCTTGCGTTCGCCAACAAGGAAGCGTTTGAGGAGACGCGCCGGAGCGGGCTCGCCACGTACTGGAGCCGGAGCCGCGGGGAGCTGTGGAAAAAGGGGATGACCTCCGGCGACACGCTCAAAATCCAGGAGATCCGAATCAACTGCGATCAGAACTCGCTCATTTACCTCGTGACCCCGCAAGGGAAGGGGGCGTGCCACGCCAAGAAAAACGACGGCTCCCCGTACAGCTCCTGTTACTACCGGGCGATAAACCAAGACGGCACGCTCAGCTTCATCGAGGAGTAACCATGCAGAATCAGCTCACTATCGGCATGCCCGCGGGCTCGCTTGCCGACCCCAACCGTGGCGGCAACCTGGTGGATCTGCTCGAGCGCGCCGGCTTCAAGACGCGCGGATACGAGTCGGGTGGCCCCTCGCGCTTTACGAGCGTCGATTTCCTCTACGGGGGGGACGGGCGCCCGCAGGAGTTCGGCTCGCAGCTCGCGCTCGAGGAGCTCGATGTCGCCATCGCCGGCGACGACTGGATCGAGGAGCGCCGGCTCGAGCTCGAGCTCGAGTACGATACGCCCATCGAGCTCTCCCGCATCATGTCGCTCCACCGCGGCGGCGTCCGGATCGTCGGCATTATCGACAGCGCCTGTCCCGAAGACACCATCGACGACTACCTCCGGCGCCTCACTGCCGAACGGAGCCGCCTGGTGCTCGTCTCGGAGATGCCCTATATCGCGCTTGGCTGGGCGCGGGAAGCTCTGAAGCGCATCGGAAAGCTCGACGCGTACGCGCGCTTCTCGGTTCAGAAGTACAAGTCGCCTCCCAAGATCGACTCCGGGATCGTTATCTATGAGACGTGGGGAAAGACCGAGTCCAAAATTAAAAACGGCGGCGCGGACTTCGGCGTGGAAATTACGCAGTCGGGAAGTGCGCTGCGGAACTACGGCCTCAAGATCGTGGACGAGATCATCCGCTCCGAGACGAGCATCTGGGCAGCTCCCGCATTGCTCGGGGATCCGGAGAAGAAGGAGCTCCTGCGGATGTTCCTTCTCAACCTCTACGGCTGCATCAACGCGGAGAACAAGGTGCTCCTCGCCTTCAACGTGGAGTCATCGCGCGCGGCGGAGGTCGAGGCATACCTCACCAAGCACCGGCTCTACGGAAACGAGCCCACCAAGAGCACCGGCGAGCGCTACAGCGAGTACACCGTCCAGGTAGCCGCGGACGATCCGGAGCTCCCGCTCGCCAGAATCCGCTACGAGCTCCTCAAGCTCGGCGCCCAGAACCTGGACACAATCCCCCTCGACTCCTCGATTCCGGACCTGTCCGCAATCGAGCTGTAGGACCGGGAGGACTGCCGCCGGTATCACCCGTGGACGATCGAGGGCATCGTATCATCGCAAGGTCCCGTTCGTTCATGACCTTCTGAAGCTGAACCGCCTGCTTCAGGAGCTTCACCCCTCCTTATTCCGGAATCGCCGGCAGGATTCCGCGCAATTGCGGGCGCTGTTTTTCTCCATCGCGCGCGTGCTCGCTCCCGGCGGCACGCAGCTACCCCGCCCAGCGCTCCACGTCGCGCAGGGTCGCGGTGTATTCGATCGTTTGGACAAGGGCTCTGAAGAGACGCTCCTCCCAATTTTTCTGCTGTGTGGCACCGGGTAGCAGTTTGTGGGCGTCCGCATCGAAGCGTCGCGCGTTCCAGTCCCGGAGATGTCTCCATTCGTCGACCAGTCGACCTTCAGCACCGGCAAGCGCCTCAATAGTGGGGAGCTTATCGCTCTTACTGGCATTCACGTCCTTCGCGGCCGGCACCAGATTCCAGATCGATGAGTCATGCCGGACCGAAAAGGGAATGATGTGATCGACATCGAAATCTTGCGATAGCCGCTTTCCACTCCATGCGCACACGAGATCGGAACGCGACCGGTAGAGAGCTCGAACTCCGGAATCCATCCGTGTTTCTTCGGTCGACTGGATCAACAAATCAATAATGAAGCTGGACTTGAACTGCTCATCCGTCTTCTCGCTGGTAAGCTCGGCCCAGCGCAGCACTATGGAGTCCGATATCCAGTGGCCCATCAGCACGAGCTCGCGCCAGAGGTCGCTTTGAACGAAGATCTCGCCGTTCGCGTACGAGAACTCATCGGAACCGGCATAGGTGACCGGTCCCTTTACAATCGTCTCACCCACCTTTTTTCGAAGCGATCGAACCTTCTTCCCGATTCGCGGATCCAGATCGGGCGCTGTACTCGACGAGACGAATCCCGCCAGCCCGTTCGCTTGTTCGAACAATCGGGCCATCTCCCGGAGTTGTTCGTAGAACGCGATCCGCCCCTTCCCGAATGTCTGTGGTATGTATTGGGCGTGCGCGACGAAGGGCCAGTAGTATCGAATCCACAGTTCGCTGACGGCTTCAAGAGGGACCGCGACCGTTCCATCCGGCCGTCTCGAGACTATCGCCGGGCTTGTCGTTGCGATCTCCGAAAGGGCGCGCAGCAGTGCAAACTTGTAGGTGGCCGTCTTGCGATCACGGTTTATGATCGACTCCACGCGATCGATCGGTCGCGGTGCCGCGCCACGATAGCGCAGAATGATGGTCGCCCATTCGACATCGGGTCGCCCCAGGGAGTCGTTCGATAACCACGTGCTCTCGGTAGAAAAGCCAAGTCGTTCAAAGAGAAGCTGCACATCCTCGACGGGACGAATCCGAAAGAACCTACCCAGCTCATCGCGATCAGACTCCGGGTCTATTCCGTCCCGAGCGGTGCATACCGAAACAAGCAGAAGTCCGCCCTGTTTGATAATCGACCGTATCGCAAGCCCCGTATCGAAGAGTTCGGCATCGGGAATATGCATCAACACAGCGCTCAAACAGACACCGTCGAACGTGCTTCCGGACAGCGCGGCGAGATCGTCCGGTAGCGAACCCGAGAGCAGTCGCTCAGCGAACTCGGAGTGTCTGCTTATCGCTTCCTGCCGCAACCGTTGCGCGGGTTCGATACCCCAGACATCGCAGCCGAGTTGGGCGAGGCGTGACATATCCCGACCGGATCCGGCGCCGATATCCACCACCGACTGACCTTTCTGGAACAGGAGTGGAAAGAATCGCTCAACGCCGCCGTCGGCGCCTTCGTAGCGCTCGGCTAGTCGTGAGGCATGGCGATTGTAAGAAGCGATGGTCGCCCCGTCCATATCCGTATCGTGAGCGTAACGGCCATTCTCTGTTCGAGCAACTGCTCCGAATCGGGGGAAGCTTCAATGGGAGGGTGATCTCGATCGCTTGAGGACGACCTGATGGTTCTCGTCGACACGACCGTGTGGGTCGACTACTTCAACGGTCAACGCACCTCGACAACGGATGCGCTCGACGATTTGTTGTCCTCCACAGTCGTGCTAGTCGGAGATCTGATACTTGCCGAGGTGTTGCAGTGTTTCAGACACGACCGTGATTCCGCACCGCGAAATGGCTCCTCCTCGAGCTGGAAGTTCGCGCTCCGTGCGATCCGGAGATCGCGCTGAACGCAGCATCCAATTTCCGCTCATTGCGCAAGACGGGGATAACGGTCCGCAAGACTGTCGATGCAGTCATCGCGACGTACTGCTTCGAGCACGCTCTCCCACTCCTGTTCAGCGACCGCGAGTTCGTGCCCTTCACCGAGCATCTCGGTCTGCGAGATGCCACGGAGTTGTCTGTATAGATATAGAACTTATGCCGAGTGCTCCGCCGGAAAAGTCCCGATTCGATGCTTCGTCGCAATTTCCCAGCCGCTTGCGGCACTCACGAAGCACTGGTTGGCGGGGTCCCGGAGAAGTGGCTCCACACGAGCGGGCAGGCGGTCGGGGGTGGCCCACCGGAACAGCAGAGCGTGCGTGTCGAGGAGAAGCCTCATGCTTCCCACTTCGCCAGCTCATCCTCGGGCAGCGGCTCAAAGAACGAGTTGGGGATCTCGTCGCGGTATCGACCCGGAATTCGCTCTCGCGGCGGTTCGAGCGGCACCAGCCGTGCGTACGGCTTTCCGGCCTTCGCCACGATTATCTCCTCGCCGCGGTGCGCCCGTTCGAGCAGCGCGGAAAACTTCGTTTTCGCCTCGTGCACATTGATTACCATCGTGTGCCAAAAGCAGTCCTATAGTGTGACTTAGTCAACCAGACGCGTTTGCGACGTAGAGGGTCGATCTCCCCCTCCCTTATGGGCAGAAATCAGCATCCATTTCGCTGAATTCTACGCAAAATCCGCAGAGTCACCGTTGCATTTGCGGAAACGTGGTGGCACCATGGGAGGAGGAATGATGTATCCGCGCATCCTCGACCCGCGCACGCTTGCGCGGAGGAAATCGATCTTCCTCTTCGGTCCCCGCAGCACCGGGAAGACAACCCTTCTACGGAGCCATTTCGACGATCGTTCCATCATTAACCTGCTCAGAAGCGCAGTGTTCCTGTCGCTCTCCCGTAACCCGTCGCAACTCGCGGATATGGCTCGCGAGATTCGCAGGACGAGCGACACGTGCCCAACTTCTCCCGCTTTGTGAAGATCGCAGCCCTTTCGAGCGGTGAGCAGTTGAACTACGCTAATGTCGCAAACGACACCGGGCTTGCCGCGAGCTCCGTACGCTCGTACTTCGAGATCCTCGCGGATACGTTCGTCGGATTCCGGCTCGATCGCTGGCGGGAATCGAAGAAGCGAAAGGCTGTTGCAACCGCAAAGTTCTACTTCTTCGATGCCGGCGTCGCGAACTTCCTGCGCGGCGTGACGACGCTGCATCCCGACTCCGCGGAGTTCGGCGCGGCATTTGAGCACTTCATCGCAATGGAGCTCCGAAGCTACCTTTCGTACCGGCGCGCGAAAAAGGATCTCACCTTCCGGCGCACGCAGCACGGCGCGGAAGTCGATTTCCTCATCGGCACCGACCTGGCCGTCGAAGCACCTCCTGGCTGTGTGTTCTTATGTACACGTTCGCTGGAAGCCGGACCCACCCACGTTTGCGGGCATCGAGGTCTACCTCCTCTTCGGCGGGCGAAAGCGGTTCGCAGCGCGGTTCGTCCGTTCGCCGACGTCCCGGATGCGCTCGAGGCGCTGCATTTTATTCCTTGCGGCATACTCCCGGTCGTATTCGTTGCAGAACTCGGCACAGTGGCGATCGAAGATGGTGTGCAGCACGTTGCCGCCGCGGCCGGACCGGCGACAACGTGCTGCACACCATC
>PWGF01000352.1 GCA_003554375.1 Spirochaetaceae bacterium | reverse complement strand
GGCCGGCAGAGGCCGGCCGCGTATGTGTGGGCGGTTCTCGGCGGGGCGGCGATCGGCGCGGCGTTCCTCTTTGTCGTGCTCGGCTCGGGGGTGCTCGAGACGCTGGCGGCACGCGTTGCAGGCGCGGCGGCGGGCTGGGGGAGCTTGTGCGCGGGGCTGGGCTTTGGATGGGCTGAGCGAATCGGCCACGAGTACCGGTCTGCGTTTGACGCCGAGCGGCGTGCACGGTTCGAGCTCGAGCGAACGCGATCGCGGCTGTTTCGGAGCTCTTACAAGGTGGCGCAGACCGCGGAGCTCCGCGAGCGCAATCGTATCGCGCGCTCGCTCCACGACTCGGTCGGCCGTAAGCTCACCGGCGTTCTGATTACTCTGGAGGTGGCCGAGAAGGCGAGGGCGAGCGGTTCGGGCCGGGCAGGAGAAATGTACGGAACGGCGGTCACCGCGCTGCGTGAGACCACGGATCTTCTGAGAGAAACGGTCCACGATATGCGGCCGCGGCGCGTGGATTCGGAAGCCATGCTCCGCGAAATGGTCGACAACTACCTGTTCTGCCCTGTCACGCTTTCCATAGAAGGGTCTTTGGAGCAGGTGGACGCCGAGCACCTCAATGTGCTCACCGTTTCGCTCGAGGAAGCGTTGACGAACATCGCACGCCATTCGCGTGCAAGCTACGTTCAGGTTGATATCTCGGCCACGCGTTCGCGGGTACGCATGAGCGTCGAAAACGACGGAACGAATGCCGGGCCGGTGAGAAGCGCCGGGCCTTCCGGATTACGGGAGGGTATGGGCATAAGCGGCATGCGCGAGCGCGTGGAGGCCGCCGGCGGGACGTTTTCCGTGACGCCCGGGGAGCGGTTTTCTCTCGTTATGGTGCTCCCTACCGAAGTATGATAACCTGCCGCGGTATCCCGGGGGGGAAGGCCGGAACGGCGACCTCGCCTAGGGGAAGTGCAATGAGTGCGCGGATAGTGATAGCCGATGACGAAGGGCTGGTGCGAGACGGGCTTCGTATGCTTCTGGACTTGGAAGACGATCTGGAGGTCGTCGCCGTTTGCGAGGACGGGGAGCAGGCGATCGAACGGGTAAGGTGCGAATCGCCGGACGTCGTCCTTATGGACATCCGCATGCCCGGAGTCGATGGCGTAGAGGCCACGAGACGCATTCGCAAAGGTGGAAGCGAGGTGCCGATCCTCATTCTTACGACGTTCAACGACGATGACTACATACGGCAGGCGCTCTCCGCCGGTGCTTCAGGCTATATCTTGAAGAACCGCCCTTCCGAGCAGATTGTGGAGAGCGTCCGGTCGGTGCTGCGCGGAGTATCGGCCTTCGATTCTCAGGTGCTCCGGCAGCTCTCGGAGATGGTTTCGGGCGGGCGCCCACGGTCCGAAGACGAGTTGGGGGTTAGTCACCGCGAGTATGAGGTTCTGTCGCTGGTTGCCGACGGCCTTTCGAACAAGGAGATCGCAGCGAAGCTCTCGATCTCCGAGGGGACGGTGCGCAACCACGTGAGTCAGCTTCTGGAGAAGCTCGGTGCCCGCGACCGCACGCAGCTTGCTCTTGCATTTCACCGGTGCCGGGAGTGAGCCGCATTGCGGCAGACCTGGAGCACGGCGGACGGCGGCACGGAACTTAATGAACCGCGGCCGGGAAGTGAGGGCCGGGAAGTGAGCCCTTCGACCGTTGCGGGTGACGTGGTAGGCGCGGGTGATGCGACGGTCCCGGGTGACGGGGCGGTTCGCGTGAGCCCCACAGTCCCGAGGGCTTTCGGGCTGCCGGTCCTCCGAGAGAAGATCCGACAGAAGGGATGTGCATGGAAAGTTTGATCTACAGCGTAGGAGCGGGAATCTCGACCGGTTTGGGTGCGTTGATTCTCTTGTTCTTCGGTTCTTTTGGCCCAAGGACCATGGCAGCGTTTCTGGGGTTCGCCGGCGGCATCATGGTGGCGGTATCGGTGTTCGAGCTTATGCCGGAGGCTCTGGAGATCGGCTCCATGACGGTGTTGGTGGTCGGATTCATCCTGGGGTGCGGCCTCATGTATCTGCTCGATAGGGTCATCCCGCACGCTCACCTCTCCGAGAGTGACCATCTGGATGTAGAAAACCCTGAACGGCTACACGTAAAGAGGGGCACGGTGCTGCGTACGGGCTATCTGGTTTTTGCCGGTATTGCGCTGCACAATGTCCCCGAGGGTTTGGCAATCGGGGCGGGATTTGAGTCGAGCCCGGAGCTTGGACTGGCGGTGGCCATTGCGATCGCACTGCACAACGTTCCCGAAGGGCTCGCGGTAGCCGGACCGCTGCGGGCCGGTGGACTGTCCAAGCTGAAGGTGCTTCTGTTCACCCTCGGTGCCGGCCTCATGACGCCGGTCGGGACTGCGATCGGGCTGTTGCTGTTTGGGCTCTCGCCGGTGCTGGTGGGGGGCTCGCTGGCTTTTGCGGCCGGCGCAATGATGTACATTGTGAACGACGAGCTGATTCCCCAGTCCAACCATATGCACAGCCATGCGGCCAACGCTGCCTTGGTCGCCGGATTGCTTCTCGGGTTCGTGATGTTCGGGTGAGGGGCGTGTTCCCGACGCCAGGGGGCGCAACACCGGGGGCGCAACGCCAGGGGGCCGTGTCTGCCCGCCGGCCCGGCCCTTGGCCTCCCCGAACGGATTGGTCACGCGAGCCGCCGTTACCAATCCGAGTCGGAATCACACGGAGCTGATGTCGATCTACCCACACTTCAGAAGCGGCCTGATCACCTTGGACAGCATAAACCGCAACGCCCTCGATTTGTAGCGAGTGTCGTTGGGCTGCTGCAAGGCGACAGCCGGCTCCGAGAAGCCTTGCATGTACGCGCTCTGCATGCCGAGCGGCTCAAAGATCAGGCGGTGGAGTGCGTCATGGAACGGCTTCCCGGTAATGCTTTCAACGACGAGCCCGAGGAGGTGGTAGTTGGTGTCCGTGTAGTGGTGCTTCTCCCCCGGCTTCGCCTTCGGCGGAAGATTTCGCTTTCCCCACTCGACCGCCTCGCGCGGCGTGATCCGCATGGAAGGATTCCGGTGGAGCTCCTTCAGAAGTGGCCAGAAGAAATCGTCGAGTCCAGAGGTCTGATTGAGCAGATGGCGGATCTGGATATCACTCGAGTGGTCGGTGTCGCGCAGGACGTGTAGGCCGCTCATGAGCTCCGCGTCGAGGTACTGCGCCAGGGGATCGGAGAACGAGAGCTCTCCGCGCTCGCTGAGGATGCCCACTATCGTCGAGGTGAATAGCTTGCCGACGCTGGCCAGATGGACCGGTTGGTCCGTGTTTGCTTCTGTGTCCGCAGTTTTCCCTTCGGCGATATTGAGATCGACTCCCGTTTTCTCCGAGTAAACCTGGAGATAGGCGTTCCTTGGATTTGGGCTCTTGCGGACCTGGCGTCGGAAATCCGAGCCGATGCGTGATGCGACTTCAGCAGCGGTCATTGGTGCTCCGGTGGGTGAGGCACAAGAACTCAGGAACGTGACATCCACTGCCGGATACGAGAAACGCAGGCGAACTATGAACCGGGGCAGTTCGCCCTTCTCAAAGTCGACGATCGCCCGGAGGTGTTCCGCGCGTGCTCAGTCAGCAATACCGACCCGCAAGACCGAGACCGAGTCTCGGTGGCCGTGCTGGATCCGTCCTCGAGCAATGAGACCTTACCGGCTAGGAAGTCTATATGTGCGGCCCGCCTCCTATGATCGCCGCTGCAATGAAGGCTATGGCGCGGCTTCGGGAAGAAGGACGGGGCCTGCCCCACGACTCTATCCGCTGTGGGTCTATTCACATGCCCACTCTGAGTCTGTTGCGTAAGAAACCTGCTGATCTTTTCCCTAGTCCCTAGCAGTCAGGTCAGGGGGAAAAGCCGAAAAATTGGTCACCTTTTGGCCACTCTCCTGTTGAGAGCGAGCCACAAAAAAGCTCCCGGGTTTTCAGGGAGCTTCGTAACGCGCTATATAGTAATGAGTTTTCTATGCGGCGGAGAGGACTTGAACCTCCACGGGCGTAATGCCCACTAGCCCCTCAAGCTAGCGTGTCTACCAATTTCACCACCGCCGCAGGCTTTGAGCGCCTGCTACTCCTAGTAGGCGCGATTCCCCTTTGAGTTTACGGAACATAACGCTACACACAAAGCACGCTCATGTCAAGACGTGCCGGCTCTAAGCTCAGGGCAAACGCAGTCGGATCAGTACGGTTCGACGGCGGCGGCCGAAAGCCGCTGACGCAAGTACTTACCCATCTCACCACACCACCAGGGCCCCTGCAAGCGCCCACGACCACCCGCTCGCCGCCGCGCTTCCAGGCGTACTGTCCAACTGCGTTTGCCCTGGCTCAAAGGTGTTCGTTGTGCTTATGATAGTTCTGTTGTTGTTCATCGCAGTTGCACCGGCGATGGCCCGTGGAGTCCCGAACGCGCACGGGGCAGACGGCAGGACGTTCGGCGTACTGGTATCGAATCCGGCGCAAGCGGCTCCGTTGGCTCTTGCGGAGCACGTTTCGGAAGCTTGCAGGCCGTAGTAGCCCTAGACTGGTAGTATAGTGAGATCTTGTTCGGCGCAACCAACGTACGCTGTATGAGACCTTCCGCCTGCAAATGGAGAGGAGCCCGCAAATACAGAGGGCCTTCCCCATGGGAAGGCCCCTCCTCTCCAGCTGGAGAAAGTCGGCAGCTATACGCTTAGAATTCGTCCTCCGGCGGCTGCTCCGGTTGCTCGGGCTGCATCGGCTGCTGCTGGAATTCATCGTGCTCCTGCATGAGCTCCGCCATGATCTGGTTGAGCTCATTGGAGAGCTCCGGGTCCTGGGTGGCAACCATCGCGACCTCGTTGAACCTGTCCACGCTCATGCCGTGATCTTCAACGATCTCTTCCATTTCGTCTTGAGCTGCGACCTCTACCTCTTCGACGTCGTCGATGACGTCTTCATACTCCGCCTGTTCTTCGTCGGTGACGTCCTCCGGCTCAGGAACGGAGGGATCGGAGAAACCGAGATGGATCTCCTGAAAGCGCTCCAGGCCGATGTCCGAGCCCTGGATCATCTCTTGCGCCTCCATTTGGACGTCCTGCTGAACGAGCTGGACCTCTAGAAGCGCCTCCGCAAAGTTGTACATCTCGTCGTCATCCAGGTCCACGTCTACGTCCGGTTGCTCAGGCATCATCGGATCCTCGGCGGGCGGCTCTTCCGGCGCCGGCTCCTCGAGGTCCTCCTGGAACTCATCTTCCGGCTCGTCAGGGCCGAGCTGGGCCCATGCCATTGTCCCGACGAAAGTCAGAAGAACGACCGTTACTACTGCTGTTAGCTTCACTTGCTTCATATTCGATACTACTCCTTGCCCGAAAGCTGTTTCTCCTATGGTCGGGAAGTACTGTCCATGGGTTAGCCAATGCGTATAAAGATTGTATCAAGATTAACCGGTCGCCCCTCTGGGGGCCCAGAGCACTCTGGCCGTACAGGCTCCCGTCTCATTGGCAGAAACGATATGGTATGTCTCCCTTCGCGGAATCTCCTTACGGGTATTGGAGTGATTGCCCACGGGGTTCCCCACGTTCGGATGCGTAGCTACCGTGACCCGGTCTCCGTAATTCGTCTCCCGGAGAAAGTTGGCATCCAGGACTACGGCGCGTTGCTTCACGTGTTGATCCCACGGGAGCGTATCCCAAATCCACTCGAGATACTTCGCATTGTTCACGTGCCTCTGCGTGTCCAAATCGCTGTAGCGAACGAGTCGTTCCTCGTTGGAAGGCTCATGTGGAAGAGCGGCGGGCTTGGCGCACTCCGCCGCAAATGCGCTGCCTCCAGCGGAGTCCGGTTCTGCGCGCTTTCCTCCGGAAGGCCGCGTAAGCTCCTCGGGTAGCGATATCTTCCGTGGAGGATCGTCGAAGATACCAGGCGACAGCGGGGTGTTCTCACTGTTCATGACTGTTTCCGGCTTCCGGGGTTTGCGGGTTGTGGCGTCGAGGACAAGCCATCCGCTTGTTGCGCGGGTGAGCTCACGTTCTTCTTCGTCGTAGACGCGGAAATCGCGGAGCGCCAGCAGGCGGTGCGTCCCCACCGGCCATGTCTCCACCCGGACCGCCTCCCCCCACCGTGGGAAGCGAGTTACCTCCATGGTAATGCGGGCGAGTACCCACAAGAGGGCCTGTCGGCCAAGGTGAGAGTAGCCGAACCCGAGCTCCTCCGCGTGCTTCCAGGCCGCTTCTTGGAGGAATCGAAAAAGACCAGGGGGTGCCAGCTCGTGGTTGATGTCCGCCTCATGGGCGCGTACCTCCAGCACATCCTGCCGGACGGGGCGGGGTGAATCTGAAACGGATTCAGAACCGTAGGCTTCCATGATGTCTCCTCCTCGCTGCCTTTTTTCATCGGGGCACGCCGTGTACGTAGCAGCTCTTCTGCGCCGGACCCGTTCGCCGTTGCCCCGTGTGCGCCGGTCCGGCTTACCGTACGGGCGCTCTCACGTTCGGGGGCCGCACCCGGCTCAGCGCACTCGCGGCAGAAGCGCAAGCGGAATCACGGCCACGCCGTAGCCATGCCCCGGTTCAGCGCACCCGCGGCAGAAGCTCTTCGAGCTCACCGAGGCGTGACGCAAAGACGTTGAGTGCTTGCTCAATGGGGTCGGGCTGGGCCATATCGACTCCGGCCAGGCGGAGTGAGTCGAGAGGAAAGCGCGCCCCTCCGGACTTCAAGAAGTCGAAGTAGGCCTCGCGCTCCGCGTCGCCTCCTTCCATAACTCGCCGGCTGAGCGTGACTGCCGCGCTGAGGCCTGTTGCGTACTTGAACACGTAGAACGCGCGGTAGAAGTGAGGGATCCGAAGCGCCTCCAGATCGGACTCTGGGTCCAGCGTTGCGTCGGGACCGAAGAACTTCTGCAGGAGACCGCGATATAGCTCCCGAATGTGGCCGAGAGTAAGCGGCGACCCTTCTTCTACCGTCCGGTGCGCCAGGTGCTCGAATTCCGCGAACATGGTCTGGCGGAAAAGCGTGCCTACGAAGTCATCGATGCTCTTGTTGATAAGGTACGCTCGCATCCGCTCCGTCTCGGCGCGATCCAGAAGGTACTTCAGGAGAAGCTGCTCGTTCAACGTCGAAGCCACCTCGGCCTCGAAAATGGTGTAGTCGTAGTGCGCAAACGGGTTGTTCCGCGCCGAGTAGTACGAGTGCATACTATGTCCTCCCTCGTGGGCAAGGGTGAACACGTCACGGAGCACATCCTCCTTGAAGTTCATGAGAATGTAGGGATCGCCGTGGTAACTCCCGGCCGAAAATGCGCCGCTCCGCTTGCCTTTGTTCTCGTATCGGTCCACCCAGTCGCCAAGCAGCCCGTCTCGCAGCGTTCGAGTGTACTCCGCACCCAGCGGGGCAAGCGCTTCGGAGACAACTTCTACAGCTTGCTCGTACGCATGGCGTACCTCGACCTCCGGTACCAAAGGGACATAGTTGTCGAATAGGTGGTACTCATCGAGCTCCAGTGCCTCCTTGCGGAGCCGATAGTAGCGGTGGAGAGTCGGCAGATAGGCGCCTACGGTTTCCACAAGGTTATCGTATACGCTCTCGGGTATGTTGTCCGGGAAGAGGGCCGCAGCGCGAGCTGACGGAAAGCTCCGCACGCGCGCCTTGTAGATGTCGAGATCGACGCTTCCTGAGTAGAGCGCAGCGATGGTGTTCTTGTGGGCGTCAAATCCGCGGTAGAACTGGCGATAAGCCTGTTCCCGGATACGCCGGTCGGGATCAAGCAGAAAGCTGTGCAGCGTGGATTGCGTCAACGGGCGCGGGCCTTCGGCCGTATCCACGTTGCCGAACTCCAGATCGACATCAATGAGGGCGTGAAACGCCTTCTGCGGGGTCTGGTTTGCCTCCGCCTGCATGGCCAGAAGCTTCTCCTCCTGTTCCGAGAGCACATGCGGCTTCATCCTCAAGATCTTCCGAAGCTTGACCTGGTACTGGGCCAGGCGCTCGTCCTTGAGGAAGGCCTCTATCGTGTCATCCGGGATGCCCTGGAGTTCCGGCTCCACCCAGCTCGCCGCCGTAGAGGCTTCCGACAGAGCGCGGATTGCGCGTGCGTAGCGCTCCTGGTTGCGCGGGTCGCCGGCGTCTTCGGCGTATCGTAGATTCGCGTAATACCCGAGCCGCTCGGCAAGCATCGATACCTCGTCCAGAAACTGCATTGCCTCTGCAAGGTGGGCTGCCGAGTGTTCGAGGGTCCCTTTGTAATCCTGCAATCGGGGGATGAGCTCCGTTAGTTCTTGGAGCCCCTTCTCCCACGCTTGGTCCGACTCGAAGAGCTTGTGAAGGTTCCATTTGTGCTCGTCCGGAACCTCGCTCCGCTCAGGAATTGTCTGGGTCGAGCTCATATACTCCTCACACCTTGTAAACGTCACTACGCGGCCGATCACTCGCGGCGCGAAGCGCGATAGCTTCGCATACCGTAGTTTTTCCCCAGCCGGTTGTCAAAACGGTTTGCTTGAGCGTAATCGATGTCCGTCCGGGTATCGCTCAGCGTTGACCTCTCCAGCCGGTCTACTCCGGGTGGAGGAGCGCAGCGGCAAGCCGTCTGGCAGCTTTCCCGCGATGCGATCGCAAGTCTTTCTCACGATCGCTGATATCCGCGGCAGTGCAACCGAGATCGGGAAGGAAAAAAACGGGATCGTAGCCGAAGCCCCCGGTTCCCTCGGAGGGCCTGGATGCAATCTGTCCGTGCCATGCTTCCTGTACGATTGCAAAGCGATCACCGGTCAGCGCGGCAACGGCACAGCAGACGTAATGGGCGTTCCGATCCGGCGAACCGGACAGCTCGCGCAAGAGCAGCTGGTTCTTCCGATCCTGAGGCGCCGGCGCTTCAGGGGTATCTCCATACCGGGCGCTGTAGACTCCCGGTCGGTTCTCCAGAGCGTGGACGCAGATGCCGCTATCGTCCGCCCATACCGCATCCAGCGCATAACGCTCGAGATCGCCGGATGAAGTTGCCGCGTCTAGCAGGTGAAGTGCCTTCCCGTAGGCGTTTTCCAGGAAGCTGGTGCCGGTTTCCGGGAAGTCGAAGTCCAAACCCACGTCGATCGGACGCAGAACCGAGAATTCCGGCAGAATTCGGGTGAACTCCCGTGCCTTGTGTTGGTTGTTCGTTGCTAGGAGGATTCGCATCGGAGCCCATCATAGGCAACCCGGCCACGATCGTCGAGCGTCTTTCCCTGTGGGGCAAGCGTTTGTTCCGGACTGCGCCTTCGTTCTCCTTCTCTGCGCTAAGAATCGCCGGTGTCATCGCGATCTTCCATTCGCCTGCGGCGATTGTAATGGCGCACGGCCCGTCGGATAACCGACATCTCACTGTGCATGGTACCAGGGGAGACACCTACCAAGGTGGCGATCTCCTCGTTGCTCGGGCGAAGCGGATCTCTGATCGCCAAAAGGGAGGCGTTCAGGTACCGGGTGCGGGCAATTCGCACCCGGCGCTTGAGGGTCTCGCGGATTTCGTCATTCTCGCTATCGGCGAGTCTTGTCTCGAGCGTTTGGAGTCTGAAGTATGCATGCAGTCGGCGTCGCCGGAGAACGACCCTTCGACCAATTCGTGGCGAGAGCTTCCGGAGAAAGTGCTCTCGACACCGAAGAAGCCACGACTCGTCCACGCCACACAGTTCCGCCAGCTGAGCTACTTGCGATTCGGGTAGTTGGCAGATGCATTTCAGTACGGTGGTGAGAAGGCGGCGACGAGCTACTCTCTGCCCGACTCCCCCGAGCCTGCGGAAATCGAGCTCCGGCGGTAGTGACACGGTTTCGCTAAGCGGGCGAGGCCGGTTTGGTGCGTCGGGAGCCGTAGTAGGCCGACCGCCGCCCGGAGGGCGCCGCATATCGTGATATGCGATTCGTGCGCGGTCGGGAAGCCGGCCTCTGCCGCCTCGCGCTCTTAGCTCGCTTCGGCCGCTGTCTTCAGCCGCCATCAAGACTTCATCATCCGAGATGCCTGCGCCGTCTCCGGCGGTGTCGCACTCAGGAGTTACCCGTGTTTTACGAAGCCGAGGGGCCTCGGACGGTCCGGCGTGATCGTTATGGCCGTCCGGTTCGGGGGGCGCGAGGGTGGGCTGCTGCCGCGCCAGAATCCGGCGCCCGACCGTACGCGTTAAGAGCGTGTTCCGGTATGCTCTTCGAAAGCTGGTCACTCGGTAGTATACCGTCTTTCTGAGATAGGCTTCGAAGGGAACGCCGATATAGCGAAAAGAGTGCACGATCCTGGGGATTCTCGGGTACATGTAGAGTAGAAACTCGCTTCTTTCGTCCTCGGTTAGCCGGCGCTTAAGGCACGGTAGCTTGAAGATCCACAGGATTATGTGGTGTTCCACGAGTTCATACTCCGTCCGTCCGGCCTTGTAACGACAGACTAGTTGCGTCAGCTCCGTCATTGTTGATCCCCCCTTTTGGATACGTTGCCCCTTTCTAAGCAATTAGCATGCCTACTCTACGGACATCTCGGCGCAAAGTGTGGCTGTTTCGCAGCGCTTCTTGGATCGGGCTTTACCTCCATTTACAATGCAAGGAATCGACCTTAGGGGGAGTACCAGAGTACGCACGCGTCCCAGCGCAAATGAGCGGGCGCAAACGGATTGTGGAATCAGGAAGTGAAGGCGGAGTTGGAGCGGGGGGACGGGGAGGAACGGTAGAGGAGCGAAGGTGGCAGGGCCCGAAATCGCGGCAGGCTACGTGGCAGGAGCGAGGGAAGGCGGCCGGGAGCTACTGCGCGCCGGCCGTTTACGACGAAGCACCAGCACTGTGACGGGCAGCGTCGGCCTCAGCAAACGCGCGGCGAAAGGCCGCGATTACTTCCGGCATCACGCTCTGGTACGGTCGCTCGACCAGGAAACCGGCAGCGTGTTTGTGCCCACCGCCTCCGAACTGCTCCGCTATACTCGACACGTCGATGTAGTCTCGCGAGCGCAAGCTACCGGTGCAGCGGTTTGGAGCCTCCTCACGAAGGAATGCAAGGGCCTCGCACGTTTCAATTGAGAACACAAGTTGGTAGAAGGATTCGCTGTCGCGGTTACTCATCCCCACTTGGTCGGTGTCTTCTTTGGTTTCGAAGCTCGTGAAAAAACGCTCGTCGCAGTGCGGATCGAGGCGGTCGAGAACTCTGGATAACAACTTGCGTGACGCGAGCGTGCGCCCTCCGTACATCATCCTATGGATGGCCTTGGGCGATGCGCCTGCCGAACCGAGTCGCGCTATCGCACTGAACACAAAGGACTGCTCAGCTGTGAGGTGCCGAAAAAAACCGGTATCCGTTGCGATACCGAACAGGAGCAGCCGCGCCTCCTCCGGCGTGGGGATGTCTCCGTTCGCTTCGATGAGGAGTTGAACGAGGTAGCATGTAGCGGGGGAGAGCGGTTCGACCCACCGGGTTGTTCCAAAGTCCACTCCGGCGGGATGGTGGTCAACGACCACAGTGCGCAGCTGTTGAATGTCGTTGGCAAGCTCTCCTAGACGCTCGGGCGTGGAGCAATCGAGGACGATGACGACGGTCTCACTGTCGGGCCGTTGCAGCTCTTCCGGTATACGGGGCCGGAAGGAGTCGGCGTACGCTTGTATCTCGCGACGATCGAACGGCCCCACGTCAAAAAGCCAAGTCTCGGCGCCCCGTCGGTTGAGGTAGCTTGCCAGTGCAATGCAGGCTCCGATGCAGTCCCCGTCGGGCTCCAGGTGTCCAAGGATGAGCGCGCGGCGAGCGGATTGTACGGTTGCGTGGACCTTTCTTGGTACCGCAGTTTCTTCCATCTGTTGTTCCGCTCCTGGTCTTGCCGTCCCGAGCGCGTCGCGGCCGCTGCAAGCCGGCTCCGGCGCCGCCTCGCCCGGGTTTAGGTAATGCCCGGTCCGGCGGCGTCTCGGCCGGTCCGACACCCTGCCTCCCTGAGCGCGTCTCGGCCGGCCCGAGTTCCAGACCGGTCTGAGCGCGTCACGGCCGCCCGACGTCCTGCCTGCTTGAGCCGGTGCCGTCTCTTGTGTTCTCGAGTACCGAGGAATGCGTATCGCAGACTTCGAGATCGCTTTGCCTGGCTTCTGAGGCCCCGCGGCTTGCCGGCTCCGGCATGCCGGGAAGGCCCGCGCGTTCAGAGGCCGAGCGCACGGGGGCTGCACGCCCGGATCAGCGAAGCTCGATTACCGGTACATCCACGTCGAAATACTCAGTTGGGTCCTCGTCCGGACGCCATCGTTGCCACGTCGGATGTCCCATGTCACGATGTGCGTAGACCTTCACGTGCGAGAATTCGCCGTCCTTCCAGAAAACCTCCATGAAGGGCACGGAACGGTTCACTTCCATGTACAGCCGCCCGGCCCCGTCAGCTCTGCTGAACCATTCATGAGGGAAGTAGGTCACCGAAAGCCGCCCGCTGTCCTGGTGATAGAGAACCCGATAACCCATCTCATGGGCATCGATTCGAGCTATGCGAAACGAGCGCGCATAGAGCTGTGTATCATCCTCGGCAAGCACTCCCGGCACGACGAGGATTCCCGCCAGTGCGATTACGATCAGAAGCTTCTTCACAGTACTATCCCTCCGTGGATATCCCACCTTTAGTATACGAATCGGGCGGAGGTCGTGCAAATGCGCCGGCTCACGCTCCCGTGGCGCACCCGTTGCACATCGCGACCGTTGGGGCGGTGCAGCTGTGTGGGCGCCAATGGGCGCCGCTCAGACCCCAAGCGACTCGAGGACAACCGCTTTGATAGTGTGTTTCCGGTTCTCCGCCTGATCCCAGACGCGTGACCGCGGGCCTTCGAGTACGTCCGCGGTGACCTCGTTGCCGCGTACCGCGGGAAGGCAGTGAAGGAAGATCGAATGTGGGTTCCCGGTGGCTTCCAGTAGCTCGTTGGTTACCTGAAACGGGCGGAGCGCCTTGAGCCGGTCGGCTTCCTGCTGTTCCTCCCCCATGGAAACCCACACGTCCGTATAGAGCACGTCAGCGCCCACCACCGCTTGATCGACGTCGGTCGTCCGGTCCAGCGTTGCGCCGCTTTCCTCCGCCTCCGCGCCTGCTACGGCCCAGACATCCGGGTTGGGCTGCAGCGTGCCGGGGCTGGCAATGCGACAGTTAATGCCGAGCTTTGCGCATCCGATGGCCAAGCTGTTGGCTACGTTGTTTCTGCCGTCACCCAAGTAGACTACAGTCCGGCCGCTGAGGTCGCCGAACTCTTCGCGTATGGTAAGAAGATCCGCCAACGCTTGCGTAGGATGATAGAGGTCGGTGAGACCGTTGTAGACCGGGATTCCGGACCATTCGGCCAAAGTCTGTAGCGTATCCTGGCGATACCCTCGGAACTGTATCCCATCGAACATGCGGCCCAGCACGCGGGCAGTGTCTTCGATCGTCTCCTTGACGCCTAAGTGGATGTCCTGGGGGCTCAGGAACACTACATGGCCGCCTTCTTCCCCGAATGCAGTCTCGAACGCACATCGGGTCCGAGTACTCCGCTTCTCGAATAGCAGCGCCAGCGAATACCCCGCGAGCCGCTGTTGCCGCTTCTTCTGGCTACTAGCGCCTTGCTCAGACTTGAGTTTGGCTGCGCGATCCAGTAGCCGGGTAATCTGCTTTGGCGTGTAGTCACGCAGAGTCAGAAAGCTCCGCCCCGCAAACGATCCGGCCATACGGGCCCTCCTCATGGGTTCTGGTTGGGACGCACGGCGTTCCGGCCCGAAACTGCCACTGGGACGTCTCGGGCTTGTCGGGCTCGACGACCTTCCGCTTCAACGGTGCAATCAGGTAGAACGGGCCTCATCGAGGCCGGCCGGGAAGAGTTCTTGCAGTGCCGCCAGCGTCGAGTCCGCGAACAGAAACCGCACGTCGTGTCGAATCTCGGAAGGGAGCTCCTCGCAGTCAGGGCGGTTCCCTTCCGGCAAGACCACAGTGTGGAGCTTGTTGCGGATTGCTGCAAGTACCTTTTCTTTGATTCCTCCCACCCGCAGCAGGCGTCCGGTCAAGGTGATTTCGCCGGTCATGGCCGTATGCTCTACGGGGGAGATTCCCGTCAACGCGCTCAGGATAGCGGCTGTGACAGTAATCCCTGCCGACGGTCCGTCCTTCGGAATTGCGCCGTGTGGGACGTGGATGTGGAGGTCCGAATGCGAGAATACGTCGGTGCGGAGATGGAACTGGTGCGCATGGTGCTTAATGAAGCTCACGGCGATCCGGGCGCTCTCTTTCATGACATCCCCTAGGCTTCCCGTCAGTATGAGCTCGCCGCTGCCTTCGAAGACACTCACTTCGACCGGCATGACAGTACCGCCGGTCTCCGTCCAGGCAAGCCCCTGAGCTACACCGGGCCGGCTCTCAGCGTAGAGCAGATCTCGCACATAGCGAGGTCGCCCCAGAAGCTTGCGTACCGTGCGTCGAGTGACAACCGCCCTGAACTCGGATATCGGCCGGGCGCTTGAGGAAAGCTCGGCATGCCCCGGCTTGCCGGGAGCCTGCTCGGCCGATACGCCGACGGTGGCGTCCGTTGTGACTTCGTCGGCAGGAGCTTCGCCCATCTCGTCAGCCGGCGCCTCGGTTGCGGTCCCGAGAGGTTCGTATCCCGTGGCACCGTTTGCGGGCACGGCTGAGCGCTCCCGCGCCTCGTTTACTTCGTCGGCGTCCGCCGGTTCTTCCGGGTGACCTTCGTTACTGCCCGCAGTCGCCGTTCCGGTCGCACCACTGTCGGAACTCGGGTCGGCGCCCACCGACTCGTCCGCCCTCGAGTCTGGCGAGTCCGCTGCAGCCACGGTGTCCGTCGACTCACCGCCTTGGCTCCGCTCATCCGCAGCGACGCGGTCGGTGGATTCTGCAGCCCCGGCTTCTGCGCTTGGACCGGTCTCTCCGGATTCTTCAGGGCCGTTCTCACTGTGAGGCAAGGGAGCTCGGTATCCCTCTGAGACGGCCCGACGAGCAAGCTTTCGAGAAACGGTGGCAAGGTTTCGATTGAGCTCTCGCACGCCGCTCTCCATCGTGTAGCTGGTGATGAGCTCGCGGATCGCATCGCGTCGGATCGTTATACGTGCGTCGTCGAGCCCGTGCTGTGAGATCTGCCGGGGTATCAGGTGCCGCTGAGCGATTCTAAGCTTCTCGAGCTCCGAGTAGCCGGGCACTTCGATGATCTCCATCCGATCGCGCAGCGGATGAGGAATGTTGTGAAGGGAGTTCGCCGTAGTCACGAACATGACGCGGCTGAGGTCGAACGGTACCTCCAGATAGTGGTCCAAGAACGAGTTGTTCTGCTCCGGGTCCAGCACCTCCAGGAGCGCCGAGGCCGGATCTCCCCGGACGTCACTGGAGAGCTTGTCCACTTCGTCCAACAGCAGCACCGGATTCGCGCGCTCGGCCTTCCGGATGGACTGGATGATCTTGCCCGGGAGCGCGCCGACGTAGGTTTTACGATGGCCGCGAATCTCAGCTTCGTCGCGTACGCCGCCCAGGCTCAGCCGGACGAAACGCCGATCGAGTGCACGCGCCAAGCTCGCCCCGAGGCTCGTCTTGCCCGTGCCGGGCGGTCCCACAAAGCAGAGGATGGGCCCCTTCTGGTCCGGACGGAGGGTGTGAACCGCAATATAGTCCAGCACACGCTCCTTCGGAGTTTCCATGTCGTAGTGGTCTTCGTCGAGTATGCGCTCCGCTTCCCCAAGATCGAGCCGGTCCGCCGAATATTCGAGCCACGGAAGCTCAGCGATCCACTCACAGTAACTGCGAAGGATTCCCGCCTCCGGGCTCACCGGCTGAAGTCGCCCCAGCCGGGCAACCTCACGCTCGGCCTTAGTCCGCACTGCGTCCGGCAGATCCTTCGCGGCCAGACGCTGCTTGAGCTCTTCCGCCCCGGTCGGGTCTTCATCTTTGGTGCCGAGCTCGCGCTGGATCTCGCGGAGCTGCTGGTTTAGGTAGTATTCGCGCTGTCCCTTCTCCAGTCTCTTGCGAACACGTGACGAAATCGAGCGCTTCAACTCCACTCCGTGCAGCTCCGACTCGATCTCCACCGCCAACCGGTCCAGCCGTTCTCCGGGATTCTCGATTCTCAGAAGCTCCAACTTGTTCTCGAGCGGAAGCGGAAGGTGTCCGGCGACCAGATCGACCAACCGGTCCGGATCGTCGGTTGAGCGGACCGCCTGGTCCACGTCCGGAGGGATTTTGCGTGCGGTCGGCCCTAGCGACTGGCTGGCCTGCGTATAGCGGCGAAAGCCGTCAGCGATGGTTCGCATGAGCTGTTGCAGATCGTCCGGTCGGCCGGCGGCTCCCGGCCTACTCTCACCGGTACGCCGCGCCGCACCGTCACGCCGGCCTTCACCGTCTGCCCCGCCATCATCGGTCGGCGGCCGGCTATCGCCCGCTCCGCTTTCGCCGGCACCGCGAGTGCTACCGGCGCCGTCCGGCACCGCGCCGTCACCGGTACCGGCAGCGCCACCGGTACCGCCCGGGCGCTCTCGGTCGTCATCGGGACCGGCATCCTCAGTGTGCGCCCGGTCGGCCGCGTGGCACTTGTTTTCGCCGTCTATTTCGTCCGCAGGGGCGGGGGATTCTGCCTCAGCCGGAGTAGCCGCATCCGAGCCGACCTCATGCGATTCTCCCTCGCGCGGCGCCCCCTCCGTCAAACCGGCTTCGGAAGAGGGCGCCGCCCCGGGAGCGCGATCGTCCGGGCCGGCGCGACCGGAGCCTTCTTGGTGCTCGGGACGGTTACCGAACGGAAGCCGAAGCCATTTCGGCCACCGCCGGCGGCGATTACCGCCGCGCTTGCCGGGGGTGGTCCCTGAGCGGTCGTATGCTCCGCTCTCGTGTTGTGTATTGCTGTGTTTTTCGCCGGTACCTGGCTCGGCATCCGCTTGGTGGGCGGGGCCGTCGCCGGCGGCGCCGTGCCGGTCGGAACCTTCCCGGGCGGCGCCTTCTCGGCCGCCGCCTTCGTCTCCGCGGCTCCCTTCGCGTTTCGTACCGGCGCGCAGGAACCCCCCGCGAGCGCGTGCGCGCCGGTCGCCGGCCGCAGGGTTCTTATGTCTGTCGCCGATCGGGCTCACTTGGGCACGGTAGGGCGGGCCGGAGCCGATGAACGCGTTTACGCGGACTCGGCGCAGCCCCTCGAGAAGTATTCGACAGTTACCATCGGGAAGGCGGTTACAGTGTAAGATGCGGCACACAGTCCCCGTGCGTGCCAGCTCGTCCGGCGTGATTTGAGCTCGGGAGCTCTCCGTGGTCAGGATCAGAAGCTCGCGGTCGCCTTCGGCCGCTTCCAGTGCAAGGGAGAGCCCCGGTCCCTTCTTGAGAACGAACGAAACCGAGCTCTCCGGGAATACGACAGTTTCCCGCACCGGTAGTACAGGGACCGTCGCACGTGGCGAGGAGCGTCTCGTGCTGCGCCTGTCGGGTTTCATGCAGATTTTTTCACCAGTGTGATCTCGGGCCGCTCTCCGTTGTCGATAACGTCGCGGGTGATCACCACCTTCTTCTTGCCCTCCATTGAAGGGATCTCGAACATGAGATCGATCATGACGTTTTCGACGATACCGCGCAGTCCGCGGGCGCCGGTCTTCTGCCGGTCCGCTTTCTCAGCTATAGCGCGAACTGCGTCGTCCTCGAATTCGAGATCCACATCGTCCAGGCTCAGGCTGGTCTGATACTGCCGGATGACCGAGTTCTTCGGCTCCACGATGATCCGTTGCAGGTCATCCACCGTGAGCTCGTTCAGCGTAACGTTGATCGGCAGTCGTCCCACAAACTCGGGGATAAGCCCGTACTGGATCAGGTCGTCCGGATGCATCTGGGCGTACAGCTGTTCCAGCTTCTGCTCGCGGTTCGGTTGGATATTGGCGGCGAAGCCCATCGGATGCTGGCTGACCCGCTGCTCGATGATCTTCTCCAAGCCCACGAACGCCCCACCGCAGACGAAGAGGATATTGCTTGTGTCCATCCGGATCATCTCTTGGCTCGGATGCTTCCGGCCTCCCTGCGGCGGCACGGACGCCGTCGTCCCCTCGATGATCTTCAGAAGCGCTTGCTGTACGCCCTCGCCGGAGACGTCGCGCGTGATGCTTACGTTCTCACTCTTGCGGCCAACCTTGTCGATTTCGTCGATGTAGACGATGCCGCGCTCGGCGGCCGATATGTTATTGCCCGCAGCCTGATAGAGCTTGAGGAGAATATTCTCGACATCCTCGCCGACGTATCCCGCTTCGGTGAGCGTGGTGGCGTCCGCAATGGCAAACGGAACTTTGAGTTTCTGTGCGAGTGTACGCGCCAGAAGCGTCTTTCCGGTCCCGGTCGGGCCGATCATCAGGACGTTGGCCTTCTCGAGCTCAACATCGTCGTTTAACTTGCTCTTCTGGGTTACGCGCTTGTAGTGGTTATAGACTGCGACGCTGAGGTACTTCTTTGCGGATTCCTGTCCGATGACGTAATCGTCCAGGTACGTCTTGATCTCCTGAGGGGACGGAACCTCCTCCAGAAACTCGGAGGAGATGACGTCGTCTTCCTCATCCAGGATCTTCTTGCAGACGGTCACGCACTCGTCACAGATATAGACTCCGGGGCCGGCGATCAGTCGTCGGGCGAAGTCTGCGTTCTTCCCGCAGAAGGAACAGATCTTGGCGTTGTCATTCTTCTGCTTGCTCATGTTTCTCCCGCCTCAGAACGGTGTCGACGATACCGTACTCCATGCTTTCCTCTGCAGACATGTAGAAGTCACGCTCCGTATCCTGAGCGACCCGCTCTTCACTCTGACCGGTGTGCTGGGCGAAATACCCGATCAACAGTTGCTTCAGGCGGACGATTTCACGTGCCTGCAGTCCGATGTCGGCCGCTTGGCCGTGCACGCCGCCCCACGGCTGGTGCATCATGACCCGGGCCGAAGGGAGCGCATACCGCTTCTCCGGCTCTCCGGCCGCCAAGAGGATCGCCCCCATGCTTGCCGCCTGGCCGAGGCAGATAGTCGAAACGTTCGGCCGGACGTGCTGCATCGTGTCGTAGATCGCGAGCCCCGCGGTCACCGACCCGCCGGGACAGTTTATGTAGAGATCGATGTCCTTCTCCGGATCTTGGGACTCCAAGAAAAGGAGCTGTGCAACCACCAGATCCGCAGTGACATCGTGGATCTCGCCGTCAAGGAAGACGATGCGATCCTTGAGCAGGCGCGAGTAGATGTCGTACGCCCGCTCGCCGGTGCCTGTCTGTTCTACTACGTAAGGGACCAACGTGTTGTTCTGTGCGTTCATGCTGTCTTAGTTCTCCATTATTCTCAGAGTGAAATTACTCATTAGCACCCAGCACGTCTACCAGCGGCGTCTTCTTCCCCGTTTTGATTTTGTTCTTCTCCAAGATTGCATCGAAGAGCTTACGCTCGCTGATCTGGTCCTTTACACGGTCCAGCATGTTGTTCTTCTCGAAGTGCTCCCGGGCTTCGTCCGCACTCATCGCGCTTCCGGCCGCTTGCTCCTCGAAGAACGCCTGTAGATCCTCGTCGGTCGCTTCCTGTGGGAATTGCTCCATGAGTTTCAGCACAACCAGTCGTCGCTTGATGCGGTCGGCCGCGCCGTCCCTCCACTGGTCGGTGAAGCTCTCCTTGCTCTGTCCCTGGGCCGAGAGGAGCTGGAGGATCTTGTCCTCGGAAGCACCAAATTGCCCGATGAAGCTCTGCCACTGGGCGTCCAGCTCCGCCTGAACCATGCTCTCGGGAACCGGGACTTCGCTATCTTGCACGATAGCCTCCAGAAGCTGCTCGTTCTTCGTCTCTCTGAGCTTCTGGTCCCGTTGCCGCTCCAGGCGCTCTTTGAGGTCCGCTTTGAGGTCATCCAGAGACTCGTACTTGTCGCTCACGTCCTGAGCAAGCTCGTCGTCCAACGGCGGGAGATCGCGTTGCTTGACTGAGGTCACTTCGACGTGGATTCGCTTCTGCGTTCCCGCCAGCTCTTGGTACTGGTAGTCCTCAGGAAATGTCTTTTCGATGGTCTTGGTGGCGCCGGGTTCCATACCCACGATGTCTTCGTCGAAGCCGTAGATGTTGTTCCCACTTCCTACGGTGAACGTGAACTCTTTTCGGCGGGTGTCGGGGACCTCGTTGCCGTCTTCGTCGAGCTCGGCGTACGTAACGGTGGCGATGTCGTTTTCCTCTACCGCCCCCTCCTTCTCCATGACAATCGCGTTCTGGTCCTGGATCTTTTTGAGCTCGCGCTCGATATCATCCTTGGTCACGTCGACCTTCGGGATCTCGATCGTATGCCCCTCGATGGAGCCGACCTTGACGTCCGGATAGACATCGTAGACCACGGTGAACGTGAAATCGCCTTCCGCATCCGGCGCCAACCCCAGCTCGCCGTCCACCTGTGGCTGGGCATAGGGAAGAGGCTGCTCTTCTATCTCTTCCAAGGCTTGGCGTAACCCTTCCTCGACCACTTTTTCGGTCGTTTCAGCCTTCAGGCTCTCGCCAAACTTCCGTTCCAGAATCTCCGGAGGCACCTTTCCGGGGCGAAACCCGTCCAGCCGCACCTTCTTGGCGTAGTCCTTCACAAGCTCGTCGTAACGACGGCGTACGTAGTCCTGCTCAATGGTCAGCGTGAGTCTGACCGCCGAGTTCTCAATCCGCTCGATTTCCTTGTTTGCGATCACGGGATGTGTCCTTCCTTCATCAGGCTCTTGAGGCGGCGGAGTGGCGGCGCAGAACTCGTCCACGGCCGATATCCCGGCGGAAGGCGCGCCGGCAGGCCGGCCTCTCCGGCTGCCCGTCGAAACCAGTCTCCCCCATGCGCGGTGCCGCCGGGACAGCCACGGACAGGTTACCCGAGATTCAGGCTCCTCACGGGCTTGCCGCGCACCCGGCGCTCACCGATCGGCGGCTTGTCGAAGCGATATCGAAAGCCGTTCACAATACACGAAAAGGCGATTCACCGCTCTCTCGAACGGCGACCGCCTTTCGGTTGCCGAGCAAGCAAAGAGCGGGAGACGGGAATTGAACCCGCGACATCCACCTTGGCAAGGTGGCGCTCTACCCCTGAGCTACTCCCGCCGGAGCACGCCGGTACGGCGCTTCTTATACCGTAGGTCCCATGCGAGAGAAGGGACTCGAACCCTTACGCCTCGAATGGGCACCAGATCCTAAATCTGGCGTGTCTACCAATTTCACCACTCTCGCGTACGTGTCCGCCCGATAGCTCCAGCCCGGACCTCCGGGGGAAGCTCCAGGCCCCGTCCGCAAGATACCCGCAAACTCGCCCCGTCGTCAATCATGTATCCCGGACGGGGCACGGCGGCTCCGCCCGACCTCCGGGACCCGATAGGCTCGGCAATATCCGGCCGTGCGCATCCCGACAGCCGGGCGCTCCGGTTGGCGCCGCCGCCCGCTACGGGGAGGCCCGCGCTCCTCCGGGAATTGCAGTGAGCCGTGAAGGGTTCGAACCTTCGACCCGCAGATTAAGAGTCTGCTGCTCTACCAACTGAGCTAACGGCCCACGCAGTTTTCGAAGGTGCGCCCGGCAGGATTCGAACCTGCGACCCACGGATTCGAAGTCCGGCACTCTATCCAGCTGAGCTACGGACGCACACGAGCGAAACAAAACCTATATGAAAGCACCGTCTTTCTGCAAGCCCGGAACGAGCGGATACCCCGTCCGGCCCAACAGCGCTCAGTGCATAACGGGGTGGATGACGGGATTCGAACCCGCGACACCCAGATCCACAATCTGGTGCTCTACCCCTGAACTACATCCACCATGTAACGGTAGCCTCTGTCCGCCTACGGACCATAAGGTGCCCATCCCGGCCCGCTTTGTCAAGGTACCAAGGCACCCCCCCGGCTCTTCTCTCCTCACCGCGGAGCCCGCGTCGGCGCCGGCCTCCCTCCTCACGAGCTGTCCATCCCCCTCAGAAGCCGGCCTCCCTCCTCACAAGCTGTCCATCCCCCTCAGAAGCCGGCCTCCCCCGTCACGAGCTATCCATCCCCTCACAAGCCGGCCTCCCCGTCTACCGGTCCTCTCGCTACTGACCTTCGCCGGCCGCCGCTCCGGTGCCACTCATCGCCTCTCAATCATCCTTCGGGGCGCCCGGCGCCAGGCCCGGCAGATCTCCCCCCGGCGCGTTCCGCCCCCACCGTCCGGCTCTCACCTCCTTCCCCGAACGCGGCCCCGCCCGGCCGCTGCGCCCCACTCGTTACCTCGCACCCCCGGGCTGAACCTCTCCGCCCGAGCGCAGTTCCCCACCTCCGGCGCCGGACGGCCCCGCCCCCCTTATCCCGGGCCCGGCGCCGTCGGGTCCTCCGCTCCTACTCCTCGCGCCGGACGACCTCGGGGATGCC
>PWGF01000217.1 GCA_003554375.1 Spirochaetaceae bacterium | reverse complement strand
CGGGGAGCTACTCGCCCGCGCCGACCGAGAAGCCCCACATGCCGGTGTGTATGAGCTCGAGTTCAACGTCCGGTATCAAGACGGTGGGTATCGGTCCTTGGAGGCCGCCCGCCAGGGAGAGTTCCACGGAGGGTTCGGCATTCACATCGGCGCCGACGAGGTGCCGCTTGGCTCTCGCACATGGGGCGCAGGCGAAAGCTATCTGCTGTGGCTCAACCTGGACACACGTTCTCGCACCGCGATAGAGTACCCTGAGCACTACGGAATGCGCGCACAGGTCTACCGGAGCGAAAGCAGTACCGAGATGGAGCTCGTGGAAAACGTGGACATCGCGGAGATGCTGGGCTTGAGCGTCGCGGATCTGGAGCCTTTCCTGCACATGGACGTGCCGGTGCGGTTGCGGGTCGACAACAGGAGCGGTGAAGTACGGGTTTACGATCCGACGATGCCGAACGTCTATGCATGGCTGGAGCTGGAGCCCGGTACGCTGAATGGCCGGTACATCTCGCTTCGGACGAACAGCCTGTCAGCCGGGTTCTCTAACATGCAGGCGCGGCCGGCCAACTAGGGAGAAAGGCGCAAGGCGCAAACCCTAACGCTGTGCGCGCCCGTGAGACTATTCCATGGAGGAGCTGATGCAGATCGGAGAGCCCGAACTGGCTCTAGACGCGACGGCGCGCCTCGGAGAAGGCGTCCTTTGGGATGATCGAAATCAAGCGCTCTACTGGGTGGACATCCAGGGGCGCGCGCTCAACCGATTCGACCCAGTCCGCAGCCACAACGAACGTGTGGAAATGCCGGAACAGGTGACGACGGTTGCTCCAACCGAGCAGGGGACGCTCCTGCTCGGTCTGGAGAACAGCGTCGCAGAGTTCCACTTCGACCGCCGGGAAGAGTTGCGGCGTGTTTCACTGGAAGCAGATATCCCGCAGAATCGCTGTAATGACGGTAAGTGCGGCCCTGACGGTGCCTTCTGGATCGGTACTATGAGCACCGTCCGGCGACGGGGGAGTGCCGGTCTTTATCGCATGCGCCCAGACTACAGCATAGAACGCCTTTTCGGTAATGTAACGACGTCGAACGGCCTGGCGTGGAATCCGGAGAAAGAGGCGTTCTACTACATCGATACACCTCAGCTCTCAATATTTCGTTTCCACTACGATCCCGCTACAGGGGCTATCGGGAATCGCAGGGTTCTGGCTCACGTCCCCGACGAGTACGGAAAGCCCGACGGAATGACCATGGACTCCGAGGGACGCCTTTGGGTTGCCATGTTTCACGGAGCGTGCGTAACGGTTTGGAATCCTGACGACGGCACCCTCCTACACACCGTTGAGATCCCAGCGCGCAATGTGACCAGCGTGGCGTTCGGAGGCAGCGATCTGAGCACTCTGTTCGTCACAACCGCACGCGTAGGCATGTCGGAGGAAGAACTCGCCCGCTATCCGCATGCGGGTGGGCTATTCTCCGTTTCTACCGACACCACCGGAGTCCCCCCCTACCGCTTCCGGGCCCTTGGTGCCAACCCAACTACATCCTTTGGTACGTCCGGAGAAAGCTCCGATTCCGCAAGCACCGCCCAGAACCCGCTTGGGCCGCAGACCGCAGAGGCTTACCACCATCCTGAGAAGAACAACCAGGCAGAGGGCGCTTCCGAGTCAACCCGCCAAACGCCGGCGGGCTCTGAGGCGTCGTCAAGTCGGCCGTCACCAGCTTCGAAGCCGGCGGAAGAACCCACGTCCGCGGAGCGGCCGCATCAGTCTCAAGATTCGGAACCTGCTCTTGACGATCTGCCGGACTTTGACGACACGCCGGAAGAAGACTTGCTGTCCTGAGAGTCTCGCCAGAATTCTCCTTGAGGTATCCCTCGCGACACTGGATTCGTTTCCTACGAAACAGCGCGATACGGGAGCTTCAAACCGTACATCGCAGCGAAAACTCGGCGCATTCGGTAGCACGGAGTATCTATCCGGTAGACAACGCGAGTCCCGTTACACGCTCGAGCTCTGCCAGTATCTGTACGAGCACTGCAGTGTCCATTTCGGAGTACGCGAGTAGATTCTCTCGCGCAGTCTCCCGCGCATCCCCACCGTTTTCGCCCGGCCAGCCGCAACTATCCACATATCCGTTCCCAGCGAAATGGATCTCTTTGCGCAGTACCGGGGCTGCTACGCGATACCAGAACTCCATGCTGGCCTCCAAGCCGTTCTGGATCTCCAGCTCCTCATGCCCAGTCCCCAGAAGCGCCCGTGAGACAGCCTTGAGCCCCATCTTGCCCCTCTGCTCGGGATGGTAGTACCAGAACTTGCGAAATGGAGTCTGTAAATCCACAATACGATCCGCGCACGCGCGCAGCGAAGCGGAATGGACCGGAAACGTCTCCGCCAGCCGGTGCAGCGAGCGCGACTCCAAGCCTCGCCCGTACACTACCACCGACTCTGCTCCGACTACTTCCGAGAGCAGGCGTCCCACTATCTCCTGCCGCCAATCCTTCTCGCCACAAGCCAAAAACCCTGCGCGCTCGAGCGGAGCGCGGGGTCCCTGCTGTCGATGCACACTGAACTGAAAGGGAACATGCTCCCAAGCTGCAATGCCCTCAAAAGGGGGGATTGCTACATTCACCGACTCAAAATCCAGAAACACCCGAGGATACCGGCAGGAGGCAAGGAACCGTTGAAGCTCCGAATGGTTCACTTGAGGCCGGTTCTGCTGTACGGCCTTCACCTGAACGGCCTGCTCGTGCCGGAGGACCGACGCGTCCGCTATCTCATGCAAGCTGGAAATATGCCGCAGCTTCTGGTCACGGCCGTGAACCAACGTCTCCGGATCATCGATCTCCCTATTGCCCCTGGGAGTGCGACAGAGCGGACACCGTTTGTCACCGCACGAACCGGGGTCTTCCGCACGGCGCGCAAGCTCCAGAAGTCGCCGCGCCCGTGCGACCGTCGAATGTATCCGATCGAAAACAGCCGTAGTGCAATCGGTCCACTCGAAGAGCTCGTCGAAGCTCAGAAACTCGCCCCGCTGATACTGTTTGTTCACTGACAGTATGGATACCCGATCAACCGGCACATCGCAAGCTCGGAACACTCCGCTCACCAAAGCAAGCCGATCCAGCGCAGACGGGCGAATCGTCGTCCGTGAAATCGGCTCGATCAACATCCATCCCCCAGGGCTGGGGACGCGGATACGCGGCAGCGCTCGTATGCCCTCCGGCGTCGTAGCTTCGTCGAACCGCGCATTCGTCAAGCGCCGCCATGTTGCCTGCATGGCTTCAGCGTCTTGGAGACATGCGTGTATTTCCTCGAGGTTCTCCGGACGATCCGGCGCGGGGGCGGCCACACCGCCGGCGGAAGACCGTCCCCGTGCCGATATGCGTGCAAGGAGCCGACGAGGGCATCGGCGCCCCAGCGCGTAATCCCGATCCGTAAGGACTACGGAGCCGGTAGAAGTCATGCCGTCAAGAGTTCACAAGTATCCACGGCAATCTGCAACTCTTCATTCGTCGGCATCACCACCACTGAGATGGGTGAGTAGTCGGTGGAGATCACCCCGGTTGTGGCGCCAACCTCCTGGTTGCGATCAGGATCGATGAAGACGCCGAGGTTCTCAAGCCGGCTACAGATGCGCTCCCCCATACGAACCCCATGCTGACCGATGCCGCCGGTGAACACCAAGATATCCACCTTCACGATATTGGCTGTATAGGCACCAATGTAGTTTCGAACGCGGTGCGCGTACACATCCAATGCGTCCTGGGCACGTCGGTTTCCCTGATCCGCAGCTTCTTCCACATCTCGAAGGTCGCTCGAGATTCCGGACAGCCCCAGAAGCCCGCTCTTCTTGTTCAGCATCACTTTGAGCTCCTCCTGGGAATAGCCACGCTCCAGGAGGTAGAAGACAATCGAAGGGTCGATATCCCCACTTCGCGTCCCCATGACCAAACCTTCAAGCGGAGTGAAACCCATGGAGGTGTCAATCGACCTGCTGTGGCGAATCGCGGTGATGGAGGCTCCGTTCCCTAAGTGACACGAGATAACGTTCGTGTTCTCGGGCGAACGCTTCATGAAGGCCACAGCTTCACGTGCCACGTATCGGTGGCTCGTCCCATGGAACCCGTACCGCCGAATCTTGAGATCCTCATAGAGCTCCCGCGGGAGACCGTACAGATATGCTGCCGGCGGCAGCGTCTGATGAAACGCCGTATCGAAGACTGCGACGTGGCCTACGTCCGGCAGCAGCTTCTGGGCGGCCCGGATGCCGGCCAGATTGGCCGGGTTATGCAGCGGCGCAAGCTCGATGTTCTCTTCTATAGCGGCAATCACCGCATCATCGATAACCACCGATTCCGAATACTCTTCGCCACCGTGCACGACTCGGTGTCCGACGCCGGTGATTTCCGACACGTCGGAGATGATACCTTGCTCGCGATCCGTCAGGGCCTCACCCATCAGACGCGCGGCTTCCGTATGATCCGGAATGTCCGCTTCCCGCTCGACAGTGCCGCGTTCACACGTTTGCTTCAGATATCCACCCGAGATGCCGATACGCTCGACCTGACCCTTTCCGAGGCTTGTGCGCTCCGGCATCTCCCAAACCTCGTACTTCAGTGACGAGCTTCCACAGTTGATAACCAATACCTTTTGTCTATCTTCGCTCATTTCCCACTTCTCCGCCGACAGACTCTCGTAGTTCCACGGCGCTAAGAATCCTCCAATTCTTCGGCAAGGCGTATGTACGCCAGCCCAATGTTGTAGTAGGCGTCGATGAACTCCGGATCCACCCGGAGGACGGCCTGGAAATCCTCAATCGCGTCATGGTACTGCCCCATGTGGAAGTATGCGTTGCCGCGGTTGAAGAGCGCATCTATATGCTCTTCCGTGAGCTGTAACACGCTGTTGTAGTCCTCCACCGCCCGCTCGTATTCCTCCAGGTCGTAGTGAACGTTTCCACGGTTGTACCGCGCCTCCATGAAGGACTCGTCGGCGTCGATAGCGCGGCCGAAATCCTCCGCAGCTTCCTCCAGACGCTCCAGTCTGAAGCGGGCGATTCCCAGGTTATTCCAGGCCTGCGCATCGTCCTCGACTTCTTCGACATAACGGCTCAGATCGTTTTCTGCTCCGTCGTAATCCCCGAGGTGCACCCGAACCGTACCTCTCTGAAAGAGCACGTCCAGGTAGCCGTCATCCAGCTCCCACGCCAGGGAGAAGTCCTCTTCGGCCGCCTCGTACCTTCCCAGACGATAACGAGCCAGCCCGCGGTTGAACGCCGCCTCGAATAGCGAGTCGTCTTCTTCCAGGATTTCCGTGTACAGCTCCTCTGCTGCCTGATAGGCCTCCTGTTCAAACAACTCCGCAGCTTCGTCCAGACGTTCCACTATGTCCGCGCCTGCGATGCCGGTCCCCAGAAGGAGAAATCCGGTAGCCAATGCGATCCAACGGACCGTCGTAACCATACCTGCCCTCCGGTCAATCGTTCACAGAATAACGATAAAGCGCCTGCTACGCAAGTTATCGCCCCTTCTGCGATAATTCAGCGGCGTCCGCGTCGCAATATTCCGCGAAGCGGTCGGTACTCTCGGCTGTCCAACCAAGATCATCGCTCCGACGCAACACCCGCGAAGCGACGCCTCTGCCTGTCTTCTTCCGTCATCCCTTCAGCACTCCAGTCACCCGCTCCAATACCTTTTTTCTGTCCAACGGCTT
>PWGF01000428.1 GCA_003554375.1 Spirochaetaceae bacterium | reverse complement strand
CGGCGCCGCGGTCGGCCCACCCCTCGAAGCCCGACGTACTACTCGGCCCGAAAAACGCGATCCTGCCCCGTACCCCTTCGGTCAAGAACGCTCGAAACGGCTCATCCTCCGGAACAAGCGCCACTTGCGAGCCATCGAAGTGCGAAAAGATCGCACGTTTTTCCCGTGCAACCCCGAATGTGTCGCCGACAAACTCCGTATGCGCCGCAGCTATGTTCGTGATGGCGGCGATATCAGGTCGGACTATCCACGCGAGCTCGGCAATCTCTCCCGGACGATTCATGCCCATCTCCATGACGGCATATCGGTGTTCGGCACGAAGACCAAACACCGCGAGCGGCACACCAATATCCGAGTTCAGATTCCCGGCCGACCGGTAGGTCGGCCCGTAAACCGAGAGGATCTCCGCGATGAGCTCTTTTGTCGTGGTCTTTCCGTTACTGCCGGTGATTCCGACTCGAACGACATGTCCAAGCCTTTCCAGATACCGCTCGGCCGCGCCCTGCAGCGCCGGCAGCACGGCATCTACTGCGATAAACGCGCATCCGTACCGGTCGGCCAAATCGGATACTGCGTCTCGCCTATCTCGCTGGTAGCTCGCGGAGACCAGGCACCCGGCAGCCCCACGCGCCAACGCGTCTTCAATATAGAGGTGGCCGTCGCTCTTCGCTCCGGCCAGCGCGACGAACAGGTCGTCCGGCTCGACCGCCCGCGAGTCCACGCGGATGGACTCCAAACGCCGTTCGAGAGCCCCGACCCGCGCTTTCACTCGGGCAGGTTCCACCAATCGGAGAAAGTCACCCACTGTAGCCACCATCACGTTTTGGCCCAAGAGCGCTCCTCTCCTCTATTCCCGTTGGTCCGGGAGGATCACCCGAATCGGTTCTCCGAATGTGCGCTCCATGTCGAATTGCTCTTGTGCGATCCGCTCGATTCTCTCCGCCGAGGAAAGGATACCAATCTCTGCAGTGCGTCGCTTGTTCTCCTCAAGCAACTCGTGCTGCCGTTCTTCGAGCTTGCGCACCTCTTGTTCGAGCGAGACATACCGGTAGCTTTGATACGTATGGATGAACAGAAGGGTCGATATCGCAGCTGCACACGCGATGCCCAATTTTCCGGAAGTCAGCTTGCTTCTCATCGTTCGTTCGCCTCCGACCCGTCATGGTTCCACTCGTCTTCCGTCCGCTCAATTACGCGAAACCGAGCGCTTCGTGCGGCCGAATTCCGTCTTGCTTCCGACTCGGACGGACGAACCGGCCGCCGTGTAATCAGCCGAAAGGGCGCGGTCCGTGTGCCGGACGTCCCCATTTCCTTTATCGGAAGCTCCGCCCCTTCTTTGGACACCTCTCGGAACCGATGCTTCACCAAACGATCCTCCAATGAGTGGAAGGATATCACTCCGAAACGTCCGCCCGGGGCCAAAATGCGGAAAGCCGCCTCGATCGCGCGTTTCAGGCGTCCCAACTCATCATTCACGTGGATTCGGAGCGCCTGAAAGCTCCGAGTGGCCGGATGAATGCGGCCGTAACGATACGACGGCGGAACCGCGCCGGCAATGGTGTCCGCCAGCTCCGCGGTCCCCTGAATGGGGGTCCGAGCCCGGCGGCGAACGATGGCGCGCGCGATGCGACGAGACATCCGCTCACCCCCGTAGTGAAACAGAAGGTCGGCAAGCTCCCGCTCCGACAACGTATTCACTACCTCCGCGGCCGTAGGTCCTTGTCCCGAGAGGCGCATGTCCAGCGGAGCATCGTAGCGAAAGCTAAAACCTCTACCGGAATCCCCCAGATGTATTGAGCTGACGCCTAGATCCAGCAGGATGCGGTGAACAGGGCGGCCTTGGTACTCGGCGAGAAACTCGTCGAACCATACCCGGTGAAATGCCAGACGGTGCGCGTACGGTTGCAGTACCGCACGCGCCCGCTCAAGCATCTCACGATCGATGTCGATAGCGATGACGTGGAGGTCTGAGAACGCAGCCAGGAAAAGCTCCGAATGTCCGCCTTCTCCCACCGTTCCATCGATCAGAAGCGACTCTTGCCCTTGTGGCGCCAGATACTCCAGCACTTCCTCCGGAAGCACCGGCTCATGCGTGCGCTTCATGATCCTTCGGAATCGAAGAAGGAGACGAACCCTCCCAGTTCTTCGGCAGCCTCCTGGAACTCCGACTCGTTCTCCTCCAGATATGCATCATACGCCTCGACATCCCAAATCTCGAGGTATCGGTTGATCCCCAAGATGATACACTCCCTGCTCAACCCCGCTGATTGAAGCAACGAAGCCGGAATGTTAATGCGTCCCGCTCTGTCCAGTTCCACCTCCTGTGCCGGCGCGATGATCCTGCGCTGCAGAAGCCGCGCCTTTTTTGTGAACGGGCTTGCTGCCCGCATGAGGCTCTCCGAGAGAGCCTTCCACTCCTCGGGGGGGAAAAGCCACAGGCACTGATCCACGCCTCGGGTCAACACCAGCGTGTCACCGGTGAGCTCCGCGCGTACACGCGCCGGGATGGACAGACGCCCTTTATCATCCAGCGCATTGCGAAACTCCCCCGTCAACATCCCCTATATGCCACCTATTCCTATATCTTCCCACTTTTCCCCACAGACTACACTATGATACGCCAAATCATGGTGATGTCAACTCTAAGTAGACCGAATCATTCGGCAGTTTCGGCAGTCTCGCATGAAACACGCCTACGTTTGTTAGGGTTCGCTCGAAAGCTACTTCTCCCTGACCATGACGGACCCCCGAAGCCCGAGAAACCGGCGATGGTGAGGAGAATGAGAAGAACCGGAGATAGAACTCCGACGAGACAAGAGGTAGGCCGGAGAAGAGGGAGGAGCCCCGTTGTCTTGAGGGGGAGATCACAAGGCGAAAGGCATCCAACTTACACAGCGGACGCAGCGACTACCGGACGCAGGGTAAGGCGGCTCAAAGCCGAGGATAGCCGAAACGGAGATCGAGCGGTGTGCCCCTGCTACGCCCCGGAGGTAATCCGACTCGTTCCCCCTACGGCAAGACTGTCTGCGGAGAGACCTCGGAAAATCCGATAGTCCATGAACGGGAAGATCGTATTTCGCCGTTCGATCTTAGTCAGCCATTCGGTGGAGATACTTCCGCGGCTCAGGCTCTCATGGATTCGATTGAAGTTCTGCAGATGTTCACACAACCGATGCTTGGCATACGTGACAGTTGTGCCCGCCCGCATGATGAACGGCCAATCGGACGCCTGGCTCAACAGCACCTCGCGTGCGGCTTGATTGAGCGCCCGGCGCTTGAGCCCCGTCTCGTTTGGGAATCGGTCTACCAAGTCCACCATGCGTTCGATCACCTTGTGGGTGTGGCGGTATATCCAGTCGTTGGAGCCGTCCAGCCAGACCTCCGAGTATCCGTTGTTTCCCCAGCTGGAGAAAGCCGGCTGGATCACCTGAAAGTCGCCGTTTCGCTTCAAGTAGCTGTGCGGCTTCACCGGTCGAATCGAGTACTCCGGGCTGCTCTCGTTGTGCTTGTGTAACACACGAAAGAGGGCCTCGAGCCACTGGGGGCCTTCGAACCACCAGTGCCCAAACAGCTCCGCGTCGAACGGGCACACTACCACGGGCGATCTATCCATGATCGGCGTGAGCTTCCGAGCCTGCGACAGTTGCCGGTACAGGAAGTTCTCTGCATGCTCGTATACGATTCGGCCGGCCTCGTCTAGCCGGTACGGGCGCTTGTCGTCGGTATTCCCCGTAATTGCGTGATACTTGAATCCCGTGTTGATCCGGTTCTTGCCGTCATGGATATAGGGAGCCACGTAGTCCAGCGACAGGTCGTGTCCGATATCTCGGTAGAAATCTCGGTAGGAGGGGTGTCCCGGATATCCGTCCTCGCTGGACCAGACCGCCGATGAGCTGCGGTAGTCCCGGCCGAACGCCACTGTGCCGTTCGGACACCGGACCGGCGAGAATACTCCGTGTCTTGGCTTCTCGTCCGCAAAGAGCAGCCCGTGTGCCGCAACGAAGAAGTACTCGATCCCTTGACGAGCAAGCAGCTCTTCTACCCCGGGATAGTACCCGCACTCGGGCAACCAGAATCCCGTTGGCCGGCGCCCAAGTGCCCGCTGGTGCGTTTCTATGGCGACCCGCAGTTGAGCATCGACGCTCGCTTCCTGGTGTTGATAGAGCGGAACGTACGGATGAGTTCCGAACGTCGTGATGAGCTCAATGCGCCCCCCCTCCTCGTGATAGTTCAACGCACCAAGAAGGTCACGATCGTAGCGCTCTAGGAAATCGTGTCGGTTCCGGCGGAATAGATCCAGATACATCCGTGCCAACTGTGAAAAGTCGGGATCGTCTTTCGTGCGGTCGGTCTCCTTCTCTCCAAGCTCAATAAGCATGTCCAGGTGCTGCACGTATCGATCCTGCAACAGCTCGTCCTGAAGCATCGCCATCAGAGTAGGCGACACACTCATACAGAGATCCATGGGAACCTGGTCGCTCTCCAGCCGGTCCATAACCCGAAGCAGCGGAAGGTAGGTCTCCGATATGGCTTCGAACAACCACGTCTCTTCCAAGAACTTGGGATACTCCGGGTGCCGAACAAACGGTAGATGTGCGTGCAGAACCAGCATCAAGTTGCTATGTGCCATGTATTGCGAACCTCGTTGCCGTGCCTTAGTTGTGACTACTCGATTTCGTAGCTATCCACGAGCTGAATAATCCGTTGCGGAATGCGGCGTCCAAACGAGGGCACCCCCAGATCGTCCGCCCCGGAGAGCGCAATAACCATTTCTTCCGCCTCCGCCAGGCCTTCTTCCGACAATCCTCCGCGCGGCACCGTTACCGAGCGCGAACGACAGAGAACCTCACGCCCATCGCTTCCGTATGCAACCAGCTCGACGTAGTAGTTTGTTTGCTGCCGCGGAAGGTTCACATACCATCGATCATCCTGGAACTGTACTGGAATTTCCAGCGAATCAACGACGCGGTGCTCTTCGAGAACCGGCGAATCGGCTTCCACTATACGCAAAGCCAACCCGCCGAACTCAGGATCGTTCTGCAACTGTTCCTGCACGGCATCATTGAGATCCCAGTACGCGTACGCCCAAGCGGGATCGCGAAGGAGCAACTCGATACGAGTCTCATTGTAGCGTTCGGGTAGCTCGTATGCCGAATCTTCCGCTTCCGGCAGATCCCTCAACTCGTCGGCAAGCAGATCGTACTTCCGCTCTTCGATCCGGACGGCGTAGCTGTTCGTGGCCTCTCGTTCCAGTCGCGCCTCTTCTATGGCTTCGTGAACGAGATCAACAAGCTCCGAACGGTCGGTAGACTCCGAAGCATCAACACCGTACTCGTCAGCGAGATGCTCAAGCTCAACCCGCCGCAGCCCCTCCAGACGTTCCCGGGTCATCTGCACCCCCTCAGTATGCATTGTGCATGGTAGGAACCACGTAAACTTATGTCAAGCAGCGGAGCCGCTCCAGGCAGGAACCGTGCTCACCAGGAACCTCAGGGGCGCCCGGAGCTTGCCGAGCGAACGCGGCGAGCGCGCTTGCAGACAACGTCTCCAAAGCCGAGCGGTTTGGCAAGGCGGTCCATCGGGCGCTTGAGCCACTGTGGGACCACGCCCTGGGCGAGGCCGCCCCATGTCTTCTCGAGCTCGGTACGGAATCCCCCCGCCCGGAGAAGCTTGTCCAAACCATGCCGCGAAAAGAGATTCAGATGGTCTGCAATCG